>NZ_BAAALF010000001.1:0-56716 GCF_039528135.1 Kitasatospora nipponensis
CGCCGTCGCCCTGCCGGTGCTGCCCGATGCGGCGACCCGACGGCTGCCCGACCTGGAGCTGCTCCGCGCCGGTGCGATCGAGGTCGCCCGGCTGCACCCGCTGGTCGGCGAGTTCCTGGTCCCCGGGCATCCACCCGTCGATCGTTCCCCGGCCCCTGACCGCGCGGGAGAGCCGCGCGTCGTGGACTGCCGGGGAGCCCGGCACCGGATCGGCCTGGTCGGCGGGGTGCTGGCCCCGTTGGACCACGACCCGGCCGAGATCCGCCGGGAGGAGCTGCTGGCCGCCCTGAGCGGTACCCCCCTGCCCTGCCTCCAGGCCATCGACGCCGCGCACCGCCACCCGGACTGCCTCAGCGGCGTCCGCGAACGCCTGGACCACGGTGACATCGCCGGTGCGCTGGCCGTCGTCGAGGGCCTGCTGGGCCCCGGCGCGCTGCTGCGCGGCGGTGCGCTGCGGGACGAGCTGGAGGCGGCCGCACGACAGCGGATCACCTACGGGCTGTTCCGGGCCGGCCTGATCGGGCCCGGTCCGGAACGCGCCCAGCCGGACCGCCTCCGTCCCCGGCCCCGCCCGCGCCCCCGACCGCGCCGACCGCGCCCGAGTGCCGCGCCGTCCCGCTGACCTGTTGTTCCGCTGGTTCCGCTGGTTCCGCTTGTTCCGTTCAGCCGGGGTCCCGGTCCCCGGCCCGCTACCGACCGACAGGTGATCACCCATGCCCATGCCCACCCTGCTCGACGCCCCCGCCTCCCAACTCGACGTCGCCGGCGAGCTGCTGGCCCTGCTGCGCGAGGCGACCACCGAACCGCGCCCCGACATCCAACTGGAGGCCCTGACCCTGGCCGTGGCCGCCGACCTGCCGGTGATCCTCTGGGGCGAGCCGGGGATCGGCAAGACCTCGGCGCTGACCCAGCTCGCCGAGGCCCTGGAGCTCCCGCTGACCACGGTGATCGCCAGCGTCCACGAACCGTCCGACTTCTCGGGGCTGCCCGTCGTCGGTGACGATCCCGCGGAGCAGGGTGTCCCGATGGCCCCGCCGGACTGGGCGGTGCGCCTGGTGCGGGCCGGTCGTGGACTGCTCTTCCTGGACGAGCTGTCCACCGCGCCGCCGGCCGTGCAGGCCGCCCTGCTGCGCCTGGTGCTGGAGCGGCGGATCGGGACCCTGCGCCTGCCGCCCGGGGTCCGGATCGTGGCCGCCGCCAACCCGCGGTCCTCGGCCGCCGACGGCTGGGAGCTGAGCCCGCCGCTGGCCAACCGGTTCGTCCACCTCCACTGGACCCACGACCACGAGGTCGTGGTGCGCGGCCTGGGCGGGACCTGGCCCCGGGCGACGCTGCCCCGGCTCGACCCGCAGCGGCTGCCGGCCGCCGTGGACTTCGCCCGCCGGGCGGTGTGCGAGCTGCTCGCCGCCCGCCCCGCCCTCGTGCACCGGCTGCCCAGCAGCGAGACCCGGCGGGGTGGCGCCTGGCCCTCACCGCGCAGTTGGGAGATGGCCCTGTGCCTGGTCGCCTTCGCGACCGCGGCCGGATCCTCCCGGGAGGTGCTCTCGCTGCTGGTCCGCGGCACCGTGGGGGACGGCCCGGGGCTGGAGCTGCTGGCGGGCCTGGACCGGATGGACCTGCCCGACCCCGAACTGCTGCTCGCCGACCCGGCGAACGCCGTGCTGCCCGAGCGCGGCGACCTGCGCCAGGCCGCGCTCGACGCGGTGGTGACGGCGGTGCACCGGCGTCCGGAGAAGGCCCGCTGGGACGCGGCCTGGGCGCTGCTGGTCCGGGCGATGGAGACCGGGGCGCCGGACCTGGTGGTCGTCCCGGCGACCACCCTCGCCGGGCTGCGCCGGGCCGACTGGGACGTGCCGGCGTCGATCGACCGTCTCGCCGGGGCGGTGGCCCTGTCCCGGCTGGCGGACCGGGCGGCCGAGCAGACGGCGACCCGCGGCGCGGGCACCGCGAAGGCCGGCCGATGACCGACACCCTGCCCGCGCCGGTCGACCGGGCTCCGGCCCCGCCCCCGGCCCCGGCCCCGCCCCCGGAGCTGGACCCGGAGCTGGACTTCGACAAGCTCTTCGCCGCCCGGCTGCACGCCGCCCGGGTCCGCCCCTACCTGGCGACGGCGCTCTTCGCCCTGCACCCGGTGGCGTCGCGGCAGGTCCCGACGATGGCCGTCGACCGGCACTGGCGGTGCTACGTCGCGCCGGCGTTCGTGGACCGCACGCCCGTGGAGGAGCTGGCCGGGGTGTGGGTGCACGAGGTGTCGCACCTGCTGCGCGACCACCACGGTCGCAGCGACCGGGTCGCGCGCGAGCGCGGCCTGCACGGCCCGGGGGACCGGCTGCGGATGAACATCGCCGCGGACTGCGAGATCAACGACGACGTGTTCGGCGAGGGCCTGCTCCGGCCCGAGGGCGCGGTCACCCCGCAGCTGCTGGGCCTGACCGACGGGGAGCTGATGGAGGACTACCTGCGCCAGTTCACGCTCGGGCGGCGCACCGAGGGCCTGGTCTGGCTGGACTGCGGCAGCGGCGCCGACGGACTGGAGCGGGCGTGGGACCTGGGAGCGGACGGCGCGCACGGCCTCAGCGCGCAGCAGCGCGACGCGGTCCGGTTCCGGGTGGCGCAGGGCATCGCCGCCCGCCCGGGCGACACCCCGAAGGCGTGGCAGCGGTGGGCCGAGGAGGCCTTCCACCCGCCGCAGCCGTGGCGGCAGTTGCTGGGTGCGGCGGTCCGCTCGGCGACCTCCGGCTCCGGTGGGGGCGGGGACTACACCTACAGCCGGCCGTCGCGGCGCTCGGCCTCGGTGCCCGGCGCGGTGCTGCCCAGCCTGCGGCGCCGGCCGCCGCGGGTCTGCGTGGTCATCGACACCTCCGGGTCGGTCAGCGACGCCGAACTGGGCAGCGCGCTCCTGGAGGTCGCCGCGATCGCCCGGGGGGTGGGCGTCCGCCGGGACCTGGTCACCGTCCTGTCCTGCGACGCGGCGGCCCGGGTCGCGCACCCGCTGTGCCGCGCCGAGGGGATACCGCTGGTCGGCGGTGGCGGCACGGACCTGCGCACCGGCTTCGCCCGGGCGCTGCGGACGGAGCCCCGGCCCGACGTGCTGGTGGTCCTGACCGACGGGCAGACGCCCTGGCCCAGCAGGCGGCCGGCGTGCCGGACCGTGGTGGGCCTGTTCCCGCGGCGGCGGGTGTCCCGGTCCTGGTCCGAGCACGATCCCGACTACGTGCCGGACGCGCCACCCGCCCGGGCCCACGTGGTCGACATCGGCTGACCCGCCGCCGGGCCTCCGCCGGGCCTCCGCCGCCCGCCGGCCGTCAGTTCGCGGTGGCCCCCGCAGCAGCCGACCGGGCCTCGACCAGGCCGGACTCGTAGGCGGCGATCACCGCCTGGGCGCGGTCGCGGACGCTCAGCTTGCCGAAGATGCTGGTGATGTAGTTCTTCACCGTGGAGACGCTGAGCTCCAGGGCTCCCGCGATCTCGGCGTTGTCCAGCCCGGTGGCGAGCAGACGCCACACCTCGACCTCGCGGGGCGTCAGCTCGCCCGGTCCGACGCCCGCGCCCGCGCCGGTGCCCGCGCCCGGGGGCGGCGGCTGGGCGCGGTGCGGCGCGGTGACGTAGGTGGAGAGCAGCCGGGTGAGCAGGCGCGGCGCCACGGCGGCCTCGCCGGTGTGCACGGTGCGCACCGCGGCGAGCAGTTCCTCCGGTGAGACGTCCTTGGGCAGGAACCCGTAGGCCCCCGCGCGCAGAGCGGCGACCACGTACTCGTCCAGGTCGAAGGTGCTCAGCGCCAGCACCCGGCACTCGGGCAGTTCCCGGGCGAGCCGCTCGGTGGCCCCGACGCCGTCGAGGACCGGCATCCGGATGTCCATCACCACGACGTCCGGCCGGTGTTCGTGGGCGAGGCCCACCGCCTGCTCGCCGTGCTCCGCCTCGGCCACCACCTCGATCGCCGGGTCGGGGCCCAGGATCAGCGCCAGGCCGCGCCGCACCAGCGGCTGGTCGTCCGCGATCAGCACCCTGATCGGCGCCGGAGCACCGGCCGTGGCAGCCGTGGCAGCCGTGGCAGCCGTCGTCCCGCCCGTCATACCCGCACGTCCTCTCCCTCGACCGGTGCCAGCGGCAGGCTGGCCGCCACCCGGAAGCCGCCTCCGTCGAGCCGGCCGGTCCGCAGGCTGCCGCCCTGCAGCGCGACCCGTTCCCGCATGCCGATCAGACCGTACCCGCCGCGCCCCGCGGCGCCGGAGCCGGACCCGGACCCGGTCCGGGCCGGGTCGCCGCCCGGTCCCGCCGGGGCGCCGGCCGGCAGGCCCGTGCCGTCGTCCCGCACCTCGACGGTGATCCGGTCCGCCCGGTACGTCAGGTGCACCTGCGCCTGCGCCCGGCCGGCGTGCTTGCGGGCGTTGGTGAGGGACTCCTGCACGATCCGGAAGACCGTCAGGCCGGTGCTCGGCGGCAGCGGACGCTCCCGGCCGTGGACGGTGAGCTCGGTGGGCAGACCGGCCAGCCGGGACTCCTCGACGATCCGGGCGAGGTCGGCGGTGCCGGGCTGCGGCGCCGCGAGTGCCTCCTCCGGCTCGTCGCCGGCCCGCAGCACGTCGAGCAGTTGGCGCATCTCGCGCAGCGCCATCCGCCCCGAGCCCTCCAGCGTGCTCAGCGCCTCGCGCACCACCTCGGTGTCGCCCCCCAGATTGGCCCTGGCGCCGCCGGCCATCAGCTGCATGGTGGTGATGTGGTGGGCCACGATGTCGTGCAACTCCCGTGCGATGCGCCGGCGTTCCCTGGCCAGTGCCTGATCGGCCAGGAGCCTGCGGCGGTCCTCGACCTCGCGCTGGTAGCGCTCGAAGGCGCGGGCCCCGACGACGATCAGGCCGGCCGCGACCAGATTGCCCGTCAGCGAGCCGGCCGTCGGCGGCATCGGCTGCTCGCGGCCGATCAGCGAGGTGGTGGCGGCGGTCAGGGCCGCCACCACCGTCAGCGCGGGGCCGCACGAGCGGGCGAAGCCGAACAGGGCGACCGCGAAGGTGAGGCTGAAGTGGTTCGTCACCGGCACGCTCAGGTTCATCACCAGGCCGAGGGCCAGCACCGACGCCAGCGAGGCCCGCGGGTGGCGGCGCACGGTGAGCAGCGGCAGGGCCGCGAGCACCAGCAGCACCAGGCCGAGCAGCGCCACCGGGCGGTTCTCGTCCAGGCCGCCGATCGTGTAGCCGAGGACGTCCACGACGGCGGCCCCGACGGCCAGCAACGCCTCGTTGCGCGACCAGATCAGGGTGTCGGGGGTGAGCGGGCGCGGTAGGCGCGGTAGACGTGTCGGCATGCTGGCAGGTTCCTCCCCGCGGCCGGTTCCCCGGGCCCTCGCCGGCGTGCCGCAGCTGTTGTTCGTGGGCCATTCTCTCAGCTGCCCGCCGGGCCCGGCCCGGGCCGTGGGGCCGACCTCCGACCAGGACGCAGGTCCTGGTCGGGGGCGGTGGCCGGACCCCGGTCCCGGTGGCGTTCTCGTCCTGTGCACGGACGAGCGGGCGGGGTGCGCCGTGATGGTCTGGAGACCGGCCGGGGATCCCGGTCACCACCCACCCCGACCGCTCCGAACGCCGCACCGCCGGGAGGCACTGTGATCCGCGCCCTGACCGGGTTCTCCACCAGGAACCCGTGGAAAGTCATCACCGCCTGGATCCTGCTGGGGATATCCCTGGCCGTCCTGGGGCAGGCGCTGATGTTCCGGGTGACCCAGACCGGCACGGGGGACTTCCTGCCCAGGAGCTACGACTCGGCCGCCGCCATGAAGATCGCCCAGGACCAGTTCGGCGCGAAGTCCGACGCCAACCCGGTGACCGTCCTGGTCGCCAGGGCGGACGGCAAGCCACTGAGCGCCGACGACCAGCGGCGGATCGACGCCGAGGCGCAGAAGCTGGGCCGGCAGCGGGTCACCATGCCCAAGCCCGCCGACCCGGCCCCGCTGCAACGGGACTACTCGCAGGTCCCGCAGGTCGCCCCGGCCATGGTGGCACCGGACCGGAGCTTCGAGCTGCTCGCCGCCGACCTGACCGGGAACTCCGCGGATCCGGGCTTCCAGAGCACCTTCCGGGCCTTCCGGGACTCCACCCGCGCCGCGTTCGCCGCCGCGGACCTGCGGACCGGCTTCACCGGCCCGGTGGCCGACCAGGTCGACGCCGCCGACGACTCGAAGACCCTGACGGCGATCGCCTCCGGCTGCATGCTGGGGCTGATCGTGCTGCTCCACGTGCTGGTCTTCCGCAGCCTGATGGCGGCCCTGGTGCCGCTGCTCTCGGTGGTCGTGATCGGCGGTGCGGCCAGTGGCGCGGTGGTGGTCGGCGCGCTGCTCACCGGCATCCGGCTCAGCGAGTCCGTGCCGAGCCTGATCAGCGTGGTGCTGCTCGGGATCGGCATCGACTACTTCCTCTTCCTGATGTTCCGCTTCCGCGAACAGCTGCGGGCCGACCCGCGACAGCACCACCGCGTGGTGGCCGCCGAGGTCAGCGCCCGGGTGGGCACCGCGGTCACCTCGGCCGCGCTGACCATCGTCGCCGCCTTCGCGACCCTCGGACTGGCGAGCTTCGGGCAGTTCCGGGTGCTCGGTCCGGCCGTCGCGGTCTCGGTCCTGGTCATGCTGCTGGCCAGCCTCACCTTCATGCCGGCCGTGCTGGCGGCCGCCGGCCGTAAGCTCTACTGGCCCTCGCGGTCCCTGGACCGCGAGCCGCGCGAGGGCAGGGCCGCGCGCTTCGGCGCCCTGGTGGCCCGCCGCCCGCTGGTCCTGGCGCTGGCCTGCGTCGCCCTGCTGGGCACGCTCGCCACCGGGCTGGTCGGCATACGGATGGACTACGGCCAGGGTGGCGGCGGCGCGCGCACCGCCGCGCGGAACACCGCCGCCGAGATCTCCCGTGCCCTGCCGGCCGGGGTCTCGGACCCGACCAGCGTCTACCTGACGGCCAAGGACGGCGCCACCCTCGCCGCCGGGCCCCTGGCCGGACTGGCGCACGAGCTGGCCCGGGTCCAGGGGGTCGGCCAGGTGTCCGAGCCGGTGCTCAGCCAGAGCGGGAAGGCGGCCCGGATCGACCTCTTCCTGACCGCCGACTCGCAGTCCTCGCAAGCCCGGGAGCTGGTCTCCGGCCCGCTGCGCGCGGCGGTGGCCAAGGCGACGCCGGCCGGGCTGGCGGCGCACGTCGGCGGCACCCCGGCGATCCTCGCCGACGTCTCCGCCGCCGTCGACCACGACCTGGAACTGGTCTTCCCGGTGGCGGCCCTGCTGATCGCGCTGATCCTGTTCGTGCTGCTGCGCAGCCTGCTGGCGCCGGTGATCCTGATGATCTCGGTCGGCCTCGGTTTCGCGGCCACCCTCGGCTCCGCCGCCCTGCTCTTCCAGCACGCGATGCACCGGCCGGGCGTCGACTTCACCCTGCCGCTGGTGCTCTTCCTCTTCGTGGTCGCGCTCGGCACCGACTACAACATCCTGATCAGCGACCGGATCCGCGAGGAGATGGAGCAGCCGGTGCCGGCCCGGACGGCGGTGGCCCGCGCCGTGCGGCACACCGCGCCCGCCATCGCGACGGCCGGTGTGGTGCTGGCCGGCTCCTTCGCCACCCTCGCGGTCACCCCCTCGTCGTCGACCCAGCAGGTCGGCTTCGCGATGGCGCTGGGCATCCTGCTCTCCGCCTTCCTGCTCTCGATCGTGCTGGTGCCCTCGCTGGCGGCCCTGCTCGGCCGGAGCCTGTGGTGGCCGGTCCGCTCGGGCCGGTCGGCCACCCGCCCGCCGGCGCACGAGCAGGTGCCGTACCGCCCGTACGCCGCGCATCCCGCCCCGGGCGCGAACCCCGACCCCGACCCCTACTGGATCACCACCACCGACCACTGACACCCCCGAACGCCGCCGCCCGCCCCCTGACGGTCCGTCAGGGGGCGGGCTCCGTGCCGCTCGCCGGCGACCGGCGGCTCGTGATGGCCCAACGGGGTATTTCTCCGCATGAACACCTCATGAATCGCGCGTACCCGGCCCGTTGACGGGACAGGGATCCCAGACGGCGCCAACCAACGACCGATCCGGAGGATCCCCGTGCGCAACAAGCTGCTCGTCCCGGCCCTGGCCGCGGCCACCCTGCTGCTGGCCGTCCCGGCCTCGGCGGCCACCCCGACCCCGGGTGCGCCGGGTGCCGGCGACCCGTACTACCCGACCTACGGGAACGGCGGCTACCGGGTCTCGCACTACGACCTACGGCTGAAGTACCAGCCCGCCACCGACCAACTGGAGGGCACCGCCACGCTGTTGGCCACCGCGACCCAGGACCTCTCGCGCTTCGACCTGGACTTCGCGCTCGACGTCAGCCAGGTGCTGGTCAACGGCCACCCGGCGAAGTTCGCGGCCACCGGCGTCCAGGAGCTGGAGATCACGCCCGACCGGCCGCTCGCCAAGGGCAGCCAGGCCACCGTCGTGGTGCAGTACTCCGGAGTGCCCTCCAAGGTCTCGCGCTACGGCTTCACCGCCTGGCAGCGCACCCCCGACGGTGCGGTGATCGCCGACGAGGCGGAGGCCGCCTGGTGGTGGTTCCCCAGCAACGACCACCCCTCGGACAAGGCCACCTTCGACGTCTCGGTGCTGGTCCCCGACGGCACCCAGGCGATCAGCAACGGCGTGCTCACCTCGCAGAGCTCCAAGCTCGGCTGGACCCGCTTCAACTGGCGCGAGAACAAGCCGCAGGCGACCTACCTGGCGACGCTGGCGATCGGCAAGTTCGACATCACCACCGGCACCAGCCCCAGCGGCATCCCGGTTCTCAACGCCTACAGCCCCGACCTCGGCGACAACGCCGACGCCGCCCGCGCCAGCGTCGAGCGCACCGGCGAGCTGGTCGACTGGCTGAGCGGCTACTTCGGCCCGTACCCGTTCAGCTCGGCGGGCGGCTACGTCCCCAACGTGCCCACCCACTACGCCCTGGAGACCCAGACCCGGGTCTTCTACAGCCCCCGGCAGTTCGCGGGCGGCGCCAACACCTCGGTCGTCGTCCACGAGTTGGCGCACCAGTGGTACGGCGACAGCGTCTCGCTGGAGCGCTGGAGCGACATCTGGCTCAACGAGGGCTTCGCCAGCTACGCGCAGTGGCTCTGGTCGGAGCACGAGGACGAGGGCACCGCCCAGCAGCTCGCCGACTACGTCTACGCCTCGCACCCGGCGGACGACCCGTTCTGGACCGTCAAGCCCGGCGACCCGGGCGCGGACAACCAGTTCGACGCCGCGGTCTACGACCGGGGTGCCCTGACCATCCAGGTCCTGCGCAACACCATCGGCGACGACGCCTTCTTCCAGCTGCTCAAGGCGTGGCCCACCGAGCACCGCTACGGCAACGGGACCATCGCCCAGTTCCAGGCGCTCGCCGAGCGGATCTCGGGCAAGAAGCTCGACGACCTGTTCCGGACCTGGCTCTACACCCCCGGCAAGCCGGCCCTGGCGGCCGCCACCAAGGCGCACCTGGCCACCGCCGACACCGTCACCGGTGCCGCCGCGGCGCCCACGGCCGAGCCCCGCTCCTGGCAGCAGATCAAGGCCGCGCAGCAGCACTGACCCGGCGACCGCCCGGTCGGTCCGGTGCACCGCCACCGGACCGACCGGGCGGGGCCCGGACCGGTCAGCACGAACGCCGGTCGGCGCGAACGCCGGCCGGTGCCAGGCCGGTCAGCACCGGGCGGCCGCCGCGCAGGCGTTCTCCCAGTCGTGCGCGGAGGCGGGGGCGGGGGCAGGGACCGCGGGGCCGGTCGGATCGACCCGGCGCGGGGCGACGGCCGCGTCGGAGGCCAGCCGCACCACCAGCGCGTCGATCACCGGGCGCGGGCTGGGCCCGGCGAAGTTGTTCACCAGCACGCTGAACGCGAGGGTCCGCCCGTCCGCCCGGTCCAGGTAGCCGGCCAGCGCGTCCACCCCGGTCATCGAGCCGGTCTTGGCGTGCAGCCGGCCCTCGGCGGGGGTGCCGCGCAGCCGGTCGGTGAGGGTGCCGCCGACCATCCGGCGCGGGTCACCGGCCACCGGCAGCGCATCGTACCAGGCGCCGAACCAGGGCTGCTGCCGGGCGAAGCGCAGCAGCGCCACCAGCCGCCGGCCGGTCAGCAGGTTCTGCCGCGACAGCCCCGAGCCGTCCACCTGGCGGGCCGGGGTCGGCTCCAGCGCGTTGCGGGTCAGGAAGCCGCGCACCTGCTCCAGCCCGGCCGCCCAGCTGCCGGACCCGGCCCGCACCACGCCGATCTCCTTCACCAGGTGCTCGGCGATGCCGTTGTTGCTGAGCTTGAGGAAGGGCACGAGCAACGCGCCGAGCTGCGCCGAGTCGTGCGCGGCCAGCACGGTGGCGCCCGCCGGCGCCGGCCCCTCGCGCAGGGCGCCGCGCACCGTGACGCCGTGCCGGGCCAGCGCCGCCGCGAAGACCGTGCCGGCCAGCCGCGCCGGGTCGTCGATCGCCACCCACGCCCCGGTCGGGCCCGCGTCGGCCGGCAGGCTGCCGGAGAGCACCAGGTCGTTGTCGCCCGGGCGCCGGTCCACCTGCACGGTGCTCGCACCGCCCGCCGGGCCGGTGATGACCTGCCCGGAGATCCGCACCGGCGCCTGCTCCGGGGTGAGTCGCACCGCCGCCGGTCCGCCGGGCGTGGCGTCCGGGGTGAGCGTGAGGCGCACGCTGCCCACGTCGTCGTCGCTGTCGGTGGTGAGGGTGAGCGCGGAGATCTGCGGGCTGTAGTAGGCGGCCTGGTCGTCCCAGGCCCAGGCCGCGGCCAGCGCGTCCGCGTCGTAGCGCGAGGCGTCGGCCAGCACGCCGCCCGCCACCTCGGTGACCCCGGCGGCGGCGACCCGGACGGCCAGCGCGTCCAGATCGGCGGGCAGCAGGCTCGGGTCGCCGCCGCCGCGCAGCACCAGGTCGCCCTCCAGGCGGCCGCCGGTGCGGGGGCCGGCGGCGAGGACCTCGGTGGTGAAGCGGTGGTCCTGGCCGAGCAGGTCGAGCGCGGCGGCCGCGGTGACGGTCTTCTGGGTGGAGGCGGGCAGCATCAGCGCGTCCGGGTCGTGCCGGTAGAGCTCCTGCCCGCTGGCCGCGTCGCTGACCAGCACGGACACCTCGGCTCCGGCGAGGCGGGGGTCGGCGAGCAGGCGGTCCAGGTCGCCGGCGAGCGCGCCGGTGCCGCCGGGGCCGGCCGGGGAGGTGGGCGCCGCACCGGACCCGGTGAGCAGCAGCGCGACGAGCACGGCCGCCAGCGGGACGGCGAGTCGACGGACGGGGATGCTCTGCACGGCGCCTCCGGAAGGTGAACGGGCTGCGGGACGGGTGACGGGGACGAGCGGCGGGACCGCGCCCGCCGACCACCACCATCACGCGACCCGCCCACCGTCGGGGCCCGGTGACACGCCGACCACCCTCCATCGCCCACCCGGTGGACGATTCGGCAGGGAATATGACTACCCGTCACCGTCCCTGGAGCGTGAACTCCTCGCCGGGCCGGTGGGCGCGCAGCGCGACCGTGCCGAGGGGGTCCTCGATCCGCACCACGTGCACCCGGCCCAGGCCGCTGACCCGGGCGCGGTCGCCGTCCACCGTGAGCAGGGTGTTCTCGTCGATCGCCACCCCGCACGGGGCCGCGCCGCGGGCGACCGCCTCGATCAGGCGGGGCAGGGTGCCCCACTGGGCGGCGTGCACGTCCACGGTGAACGGCACGAGGCCCAGGCCCGGCCGTACCTCGATCTCCTCCAGGTCCTCGGAGGCGTTCTCGTCGCAGACCTGGGTGCCCTGCGAGAGCCAGCCCCCGACCACGGCCGCGCTCGCGGCGACGACCGCGCCGGCGGAGAAGCCCGCGTACGGCATGTCCCGCGCGGCCAGCAGGGCCGGCAGCGTGGTCAGGACCGGCACCAGCGCCTCCTGGTAGGCGGGCGTCAGGCCGCCGCAGACCAGCAGGGCGTCGGCCCCCTCCAGCGCGGTCGGATCGAGCACGTCACCGAGCGGCACCAGCACCGGGACGGGCCGGCACGGGGCCACCTTGCGCAGCACCGCCTCGATGCGCGCGAACCGCTCGGCGCCGTCGCCCTCGTCGATCAGCAGGCAGGCCACCACCGGATCGGGTCCGGCCGCCGCCAGGAACGGTCCGTAGACCAGCTCCGCCGCCTCGTCGTGCCAGCCCCCACCGATCAGATACGTCGTCACCACGCCGCCCTCCAGGAATCCCGCCCAGGTGGGCCCCGGCGGTGCAGCCACGGAGACTAGCAATCCACCCGCCCCGGAAGCGAAGGATTTCGGCCGCCGGCCCGCCGGCCCGGTCGGCGGCGGTCGGCCGCGACCCGTCAGGCCGTGCGGCGGTAGTAGCTGACGCTGATCCTGACCGGTCCGTCGTCGGGGGCGGTGGTCAGGGCCCGGACGAGGGCGAAGTCCTGGCCGCCCTGGGCGCGGACGCAGAAGCTCCGGCCGTCGGAGAGGGCGCCGAAGGTCAGGGCGGCCGCGGGGCGGGTCTCCACGCCCTTGACGCAGTCGGGGAGGGTGAGGCCGGCGGACTGCGGGACGTAGGCGTCGCTGTCGTCGGGGAGGTAGAACTCGCCCGCGTGGCGGCCCAGGTACCAGGTGGAGGTGTCCTGGGGTGCCACCTTGCCGGCCTTGAGGTCGAACTCGTAGGAGTGGTCGGGCGAGGTGAGTTCGAGGTCCGTGTAGACCGCGGTGAAGCCGGGGACGTCGGCGGGCGGGTTGAGGGCGGGCGGCGCGGTGGCGGGCGGCGCGGTGGTGGGCGGGGCCGGTGAGGGGGTGGGGCCGCCGGTGGCGGCGACGGTCTGGTCGTCGAGGCCGTCGAAGGACCCCGGATCCAGCAGGAGGAACGTTCCGGCGGCGCCGAGGAGGAGTGCACCGGTCGTCAGGAGGGCGGTGCGGGCGGTGCGGGCGGTGCGGCGTCCGCCGGTCCGGCTCTCGGGTCCGCCGGGGTCCGGTGCGGCCGGCTCGAAGCGGGTGGTCGCCGGGGCGGGGGCGATGCGCGCGGTCGGGACGTCGTCCGGGCCCGGGGACCGGTCGAGGACGGTGACGGGCGGGGGAGTGGCGCTCGGCCAGTCGGTGTGGCGGTGGAGCTCGGTGCTGATCCGCCGGGGCAGCCAGTCGTCGCCGAAGCGCAGTTCGCCGCCGGTGGCCGGGTGGTCGCGTGCGGCCTCGACGAGCTGCTCGGTGCTCGGCCGGTCCTCGGGGTTCTTGGCCAGGCAGCGCCGGACCAGCTCGTGCAGGGTCTCCGGCAGTCCGGTGAGGTCCGGTTCCTCGTGCACCGCCCGGTAGAGCGAGGCGGGTTCGGGCCCCTCGCCGAACGGTGGCCGGCCGGAGCCGACGTGGGCGATCAGGGTGCCCAGCGCGAAGACGTCGGTGGCCGGGGTCGGGGACCGGCCGATGATCTGCTCGGGGGCCATCGAGCCCGGCGAGCCGATCCGCAGGCCGGTGCCGGTGAGCGGGCTGCCGTCGGCGGCGCGGGCGATGCCGAAGTCGATGACGCGGGGGCCGTCGGCGGCGATCAGCACGTTGCCGGGCTTGAGGTCGCGGTGGACCACGCCCGCGGCGTGGATCGCCTGCAGGGCCTCCGCGATGCCGGCGAGGAGCAGCAGCACGGTCCGTTCGGGCAGCGGGCCGTGGCGGTGCACGACCTGCTGCAGGGAGGGGCCGGGTATGTAGGCGGTGGCCAGCCAGGGCGTGGCGGCGTCGGTGCCCGCATCGACCACCTGGGCGGTGTAGAGGCCGTGGATCCGCCGGGCGCTGGCGACCTCCTGGGCGAAGCGGAGCCGGAACTCGGGGTCCTCGGCGAGTTCGGGCCGGACCACCTTCAGCGCGAGGGGGCGTCCGCCGGGGGTGTGGGCGAGGTAGACCCGGCCCATGCCGCCCGCGCCGAGCCGCGCGCGCAGGCGGTAGCCGCCGACCTCCCGGGGGTCGTCCGGGGACAGCGCCTGGAATGCCGTGGGCGACGGGGCGCCGAAGGGCTCTGCGGTCATGCTCTCTCCCAGCGGATCGGCGGGCGGGGCCGGACCGGATCCTACCCGACTGGATTTTCAGTCAGTTCCTCCGGCGAGAACCCCCGGTGTGGCGCCTCCTTCCCGGGTCCGGGTCCGTACGAGGACAGGGATCCCGTCACACCTTGACTGAATTTTCAGTCTGGAGCAGGATGAGGCACCCCCACATCCCCTCCCTCAGGGAGTCCCATGAACACGTCCGTCCCCACCCGGCGCAGCCTGCTCAAGTTCGGCGCGGCGGCCCTGCCGCTGGTCGCCCTCGGTGCGGCGTTCCCCGCCGGCGCCCTGGCGGCGACCGCGCCGTCGGGCGCCACGCTGCGCCTGCCGGCGGAGACCGACCGGCACACCCGCACCTTCATGGCCTGGCCGGCCCTGGCGTCCGTCTGGCAGGACCAGCTCCCGGCGGTCCGCCGGGACATCGCCAACCTCGCCCACGAGATCTCGCGCTACGAGCCGGTCGTGCTGCTGGCCCGCCCCGGGCAGGCCGCCGACGCCCGGTACGCCTGCGGCTCCGGCGCCTACTTCTCCATCGAGGTGGAGGAGATCGCCAACGACGACCTGTGGATCCGTGACTTCGGGCCCACCTTCGTCGTCGCCCCCGGGGCGATCGCCGGTGTCGACACCAACTTCAACGGCTGGGGGAAGACCGGCACGTCCTACTACCAGCCGTTCGGCAACGACGCCGCCGCGGCCGCCACGCTGCTGGGCCGGTACGGCGTCGACCGGGTCCAGGCCTCCTTCGTCGGCGAGGGCGGCTCGCTGGAGACCGACGGCCAGGGCACCCTGCTGGCCACCGTCAGCTCGCTCGTCAACCCCAACCGCAACCCGGGGATGACCCAGGACCAGGTGGAACAGTCGCTGCGGGACTCGCTCGGGATCGACAAGGTCATCTGGGTGCCGGGGCTGGCCGGCCAGGACATCACCGACTGCCACATCGACTGCCTGGCCCGGTTCACCGCCCCCGGCCAGGTCCTGCTGGACCAGCCCGGCCCCGGGACCGACGCCCGCTGGGTGGCCGTCTACGACGAGGCGAAGCGGATCCTGCAGAACGCCACCGACGCCCAGGGCCGCCGGCTGGAGGTCACCGAGCTGCCCGGACCGGACCGCCGCCTGATCCGCGGGCGCGGCAAGGACTTCCTCTCCAGCTACACCAACTACTACACCGTCAACGGCGCCGTCATCGCACCGCAGTTCGGCGACGGGTACGCGGACGGTGTCGCCTTCGCCATCCTCCAGGCCAAGTACCCGGACCGCAGGATCGTCCAGGTCGACATCGACAACATCGCCGCCGGTGGCGGTGGCATCCACTGCTCCACCCAGTCCCAGCCGGCCGTCCCCGCCGGCTGACCCCACCCCGCGCCGGGCCCGGCCCCACCCCGGGCCGGGCCCGGGCTGAGGCGGGCCCGGACCGAGGCGTCAGAGGCCCGCGAGCAGATCGTGCAGCGGGGCCGGGACCCGCCCGGGGTCGAGGGCTTCGACCAGGAGGTGGCCGTAGCGGATCTTGCGGCCCTTCTTGGTGCCCAGGAAGCGCCGCAGTTGCCGCTGCGGGAGGCGGCCCTGGTGGGCGGGCTGGCGTACGAAGGTCTGCCAGGCCGGGAGGTCGCCCTCGGCCCGCAGGATCTCCTCGACGCGTGCCACGCCCAGGGCGCGGACGAGTTCGTCCTCCAGGTCCGTCACGCAGACGAAGAACCCCTGGCGGGGCGCGCCGGCCCGCTCCAGCGCGCGGTCGTAGTAGCGCCGTTCGCCCTCGTCGCACAGTCCGGCGAGGCGCAGACCCAGCCCCGGCGGCCCGAGCAGGTCGGCGTAGCGGCCCACGCTCATCGCCCCGCCCATCGGTATGACGCACACCCCTTCGGCGGCCAGGTCCCGGCCGTGGCGCGCGGCCAGCGTCTCGACGGCCGCGAGATCGCTCGGCCCCTCCAGCAGCACCGCCGTCCGCACCCGCAGCCGCCCGGCCAGCTCACCCGCCGGCTCGCCGGGGCCGCCCGCCGCCCAGCCGGTGACCGCATCCCGGAACGCTCGCATGTCCGCCATGGGGCGATTTTGCCCCTGCCCGGCGGTTACGGCTCGGATTTTTCGTCACCGTCCACGCGATCGCCGCCGGGCGCCACCCGCTCAGGAGCCCTTCGACGGGGTCAGGCCCGGCAGCGCAGCATCTCCAGCGGCGGGTGGGCGAGCAGGTCCGCCCAGAACTCCTCGCCGAACTCGCGGACGCCGGCCTCCGACACCCGCAACGGCACCCACTCGAGCGCCCGGAACCCGGCCGCCCGCAGGGACTGCTCGTAGACCTCGCGGCGCGGGGCCGTTCCCTCGATGCTGATCGGCCGCGGGTCCAGCAGGGCCGTGACCCGCACCCGCGGACCCGTCTCGGCCTCCTCGCCGGTCCGCTCGCAGCGGAACCCGTACGTCTCCAGGGACGCGCAGTCGAACCGGTAGTCGGGCTTCTGGGCGAGCACGAGGAACTCCCCGCCCGGCACCAGGCTCCGGTGGATGTTGCGGCACATCCGCTCCATCGCCGCGACGGACTCGGCGTAGTTGAGGCACTGCACCCCCAGCGCGAGGTCGAAGCGCCGCTCCAGCGGCCGCAACTCGGCCACGTCACCGACCTCGTAGCGCACCCCCAGCGGGTCGCGCCGGTCGATGTCCCGCGCGGCGGCGACCATCTCGGTGGAGATGTCGACACCGAGGACGTCCGTGGCGCCGCGCCGCCTGACCTCCCTGCTGTAGAAACCCGTGCCGCATGCCAGGTCGAGCACCGACCTGCCGCGCACGTCCCCGACCAGGTGCAGGAAGCTCGGCACCTCCCCGTACCGCGCCAACGGCAGCGCCTTGAACCCCTCGAAGGCCTCGCCGATCCGGTCGTACTGCTGCTGCTCGCTCATCCGCCGCCCCCTGGTGCCTCATGGTGTCCGCGCCCTGCCGGACACTCTCCTCCGCCCGGCCCGGCCGCCGTACTGGCAGATGCCACAAAGAAGTTGGCCCAGCCGCGGGCGCCGATGGTGGCCGGGGCGAGCGCCCGGGCGGCAGCCGTCGGCGGCTGGGGACGGTCACGGGCAGGTGCGGCGGTAGGCGACTGCGGCGGGTACGTACTGGTGCCACTCGTCCTGGGACATGGATCGGCCCGCGATCGCGCAGACCCTGTCGATGAGGGCGGAGAGATCGTCGAACACGCCGGTATCCCACAGTCGCACCGTGTCGTCGTCGGCCCGGGTGGCCAGGGCACCGCCACCGGGGCTGAAGACCGCCGACCGCACCGTGCCGGTGTGTCCCGTGAGGATGGCCAGTGGACGGTGGGTCGCCACGTCCCACAGCCGGACCGTCCGATCGTCGCTGCTGGTGGCCAGGGTCTGCCCGTCCGGGCTGAAGGCCACCGACCAGACGGTTTTGGTGTGCCCGGTGAGGGTGGCCACCGACGTGTGGGTCCGCACGTCCCACAGCCGGACGGTGGCGTCCCTGCCGCTGCTGGCGAGGGTTCTGCCGTCCGGGCTGAACGCCACCGACTGCACGCTGTCGGAGTGGCCGGTCAGGGTGGCCAGTGGGCTGTGCGTCCGCACGTCCCACAGCCGAACCGTCGCGTCCCAACTGCCGGTGGCCAGGGTCCGTCCGTCCGGGCTGAAGGCGATCGCGCCCACCATGTTGGTGTGACCGGTGAGGGTGGCCAGGGCGCTGCGGGTCCGCGCGTCCCACAGTTGCACCGTCAGGTTGGTGCTGCCGCCGGTGGCGAGGGTGTTCCCGTCCGGACTGAAGACCACGGTTCCCATCCAGCTGGAGATGGTGGCCACCGCCTCGTGGGTGCGCACGTCCCACAGCCGCACCGTACGGTCGACGTAACTGCCGGTGGCCAGGGTCTGCCCGTCCGGGCTGAAGGCGATCGAGCCCACCAGGCCGGTGTGGCCGGTGAGGGTGGCGAGCAGCCGCCCGGCCCGGACGTCCCAGAGCCGCACGGTGCCGTCGTCACCACCGGTGGCCAGGGTCTGCCCGTCCGGGCCGAAGGCCAGGGAGAGTGCCGAGCCGTCCTGTCCGGCGAGCGTGGCCACCGGCCGGCCGGCCCGGACGTCCCACAACCGGACCGTCCCGTCGTCAAGGCCGTTGGCCAGCGTCCGTCCGTCCGGGCTGAAGGCCGCCGACGGCATCGAGCCGCCCTCTGCGGTGAGGGTGGCCAGCGGGTGGACGACCCGCATGTCCCACAGCCGCACCGTGGCGTCCTCACTGCCGGTGGCGAGGGTGCTTCCGTCCGGGCTGAAGGCCACCGAGTTCACCTCGCCGGTGTGGCCGGAGAGGACGAGCAGCGCGCTGTGGGTCGCCACGTCCCACAGCCGGACCGTCCGATCGGCGCTGCCGGTGGCCAGGGTCCGCCCGTCCGGGCTGAACGCCACCGCCCAGACGTTGCCGGTGTGGCCGCCGAGGGCGGCCAGCAGGCTGTGGGCCGCCACGTCCCAGAACCGCGTCGTGCCGACCCGGTCGCCGGTGGCGAGGGTCTTTCCGTCGGGGCTGAACGCCACCGAGTCCACGTTGCTGCCCTGTCCGGTCAGGGTGGCCGACTGACGCCGGGTCGAAACGTCCCACAGCTGTACCGTCCCGTCCGTGCTGCCGCCGGTGGCGAGCGTCTTCCCGTCCGGGCTGAAGGCCACCGACACCGTCGTGTGGTCGCCGGTCACCGCGAGCGTGGCCGGCGGAGCCTGGGTCCGCAGGTCCCAGAGCCGCACCGCCCCCATCCCGCCGCCGGTGGCGAGGGTGCTGCCGTCCGGGCTGAAGGCCACGGGTCCGCCCGTGTCGGTGAGGGTGGTCAGCAGACGATGCGTCGGTGCGTCCCACAACCGCACGGTCCAGTCGTCGCCGCCGGTGGCCAGGGTCCGCCCGTCCGGACTGAAGGCCGTCGACCACACCGCGTCGGGGGCGCCGGGCAGGGCGGCGGTCTGGCTGCGGGTCCGCAGGTCCCACAGCCGCGTGGTGCTGTCGTCACCACCGGCGGCGACGGTGTTCCCGTCGGGGCTGAAGGCCACCGCGCGCACCGGTCGAGTGGGGCCGGTGAGCGTGGCGCGCAGGGGCGAGGTGAGGGCTGTCAGGAGTCGGCTGCGCGTGTCGGCGGTGGGGTGGACGCTCTGGGCGGCCAGGGCGAGGCGGGCCGCCAGGGCGGGGTCGGCGGCGGCCTGGAGCTGGCTCTGGGTGACCAGTCGCTGGGAGGCGGCGAGGTCGCGTTGCGCCTCGCCGGTCCGGGCGTTGACGAAGGCGAGGCCGGACACGACGAGGACCAGGACGGTGAGGAGGGCGAAACCGGTGCGGACGAGACGGCGTCGGCGCCTGCGGCGAAGCTGCACCTGCCTGCTGGCCTCGACGAACGCGGCTTCCTCGGCGGCGACTTCGGCGGCCCGGGCGTCGATCCAGTGCTGCGCCTCCTCGACGCGGCGCCGGTCGAGGGTGAGTTCGGGGGGCCGGCCCTGTTCCCGCCAGGCCCGCAGGGTGCGCCGGAGCCCCTCCTGCCAGCCGCGGAAGTCGCGGTTGTCCTCGACCCAGTCCCGCAGGCGCGGCCAGCTCTCCACCAGGGCCTGGTGGGCGAGTTCGGCGGTGTCCAGGCCGCTCGGACGGCTGGTCACGACCACCAGCCGGGTGCTGGCGAGGCGGTGGATCAACGACCAGTCCTGCTCGGAGAACTGGGTGCGGTCGGCCACCCTGCGGGTGTCCGGGCCGCGGTCGCCGGCGTCCAACTGTTCGGCGGGGCGCACCAGCTGGATGAAGATCCGTTCCAGGGCCGGGTGCTCGGAGTCGTCCGCCCACTCCCACAGGGTGCGTTCCGCGGTGCCGACCAGCGCTCCCTCGACCCCGCCGAGCTCCTGGTAGGCGGTGGACGTCAGGAAGCCGCGTTCCTGGCGTGCCCACAGCTGGCTCAGGGTGTACTCCAGCATGGGCAGCGCGGCCGCGCCGCGCGGGGTGTCGTTGAGCAGTCGCTCGACCAGGCCGTCGGCGAATCGGGTGCCCGCGTGCCCGTCCAGCGGGCGGGTGATGGCCATCCGCAGCTGGTCCCGCGTCATCGGCGGCACCACGAAGTGGGTTCCCGTCCAGGCGGCACGGAGGTGGGGCAGCCGCTCGATCTGCGGCAGGTAGTCGATCCGGGCGACGACCACCGCCTGGGCCGGCCGGCTGCCGTCGGTCCGGCGCGCGGTCAGGACGCCCAGCATGGTGTCCAACTTGGCTGCGGTGTCCGGCGCGTCCGCGAGAAGGGTCTCGAACTGGTCGACGACGAGCAGGAGTCTGGAGCGCCCGTGGCGCCGGGCCAGGGTCTGCTCCAGCGCGGTCCGCAGCCCGTGCTCGTCCCCCAGTTGACGGGACAGGGTGGTCCAGCGCTCGTGCCAGTCCGCCGTCCCGGTGTCCGCGTCGCCGGCCGATGCCAGGGCCCAGGCGAGCAACTCCTCGGCGGTCAGGCGCAGGCCGTGGGGCAGACGAGCGGTCAGGTAGGTGGCGTCGTCGAGATGGGCCAGCAGGCCGGCGCCGGTCAGCGAGGACTTGCCGACGCCGGAGGCGCCGAGCACCGGAAGTACCGGTACCTGCTGCTCCACCAGGAGTTCGAGCAGCTGACGCGTCTCGTGGTCACGCCCGTGGAACACCGCGCTGTCCTGCTCGGTGAACGGCAGCAGCTCGCGGAAGGGGCTGTCGGCGAGCAACCGCGCGCGCAGCTGCGGCCATTCGCGGGCGAGCGACTCGACGGTCAGCGCGTAGCCGGTCCGGCGCCGCTGGTCCCCCTCGACCGCGACGACGACACCGATCACCCCCTGGTACTCCTCGTCCCACACGGGTGCCCCGCTGAAGCCCCCGGCCAGCGGGAAGCCCGCCTGCTCGTCGCAGGTCAGCTGCCACCAGCCGGTCCCCTCCCGGCCCTCGATGGTGCCGCGGGTCCAGATCCCGGCGTTCTTGCTGCCGCCCGGACCCGGGTACCTCGGGAAGCCGAACGCCCGCCAGCGGTGTCCGGCGAGGTCGTCGGACTCCAGGATCCGCAGGGCGACGGCGTCCGGCGGCGGCTCGTCGGCCAGTTGCAGCACGGCCACGTCGCCGCTGTTGTCGGCGGCCACCGGCACGCTGAAGTGCACGGTGGCCGCGGCCCTCGGGCGCCCGGGCAGGAGCGGGAAGTCGACGGTCACCGGAAAGCGCTCGGGCAGCGGCTGTTGGTCCGGGAGGCCGGCGATGGCCGAGACGACGTGGGCGCACGTGAGCAGGAGCCGGCCGGGGATCAGGAACGCGACACCGACCGGCTCTCCGTCGTGCAGGACGCGGGCGGTCCCGCGCTCCCAGGCCAGGGCGCCCGGGCCGCCCGGTGGCGTCACTCGCCGCCCGCCGCGCGACTCCATTCCAGCTCCAGCACGATGTGCGCGTCGCCGGATCCCTTGGCCACGACGAGTCCCGCCTCGGCCGTGAGGCGGATCCCGAACTCCGCGCGGATGTGGTCGGGCCGGCGGGGGAGGTCCGTCAGCCGCTCCAGGATCGCCGTGGCGAGGTGCCGGACACGGCCGAGGCCGGACTCGAAGGTCTCGGCCGAGGACTCGACCAGGGCCTCACCACGACTCGCCCGCAGGACGCCGGAGCCCTGCCCCTCGGGCAGTTCGACGAGCATCGTCTCGCCATTCTCGAAGGGCACACTCAGGTACACGCGACGACCTCTCCCGTGGCTCGTCAAAGGAACTGCTCCGACGAGAAGTTGATCAGACTTGATGCTGCCTCGTCATGATAGGCCGGGCCGGTGGGATCGGTTGGGACAAAGGGTGAACGTTTGCTCCGGATCGTGTTCCACCCCGGCGCGGCGATCACCGGGATCGCGGCGCTGGGCACGGCTGGGGGTGCCGGCGGTGGACACCGGCTCTGCGCGGCGCGGCGGTGGACCCGGCCGACTCCGCCGGATGTCGAACTTCCGCGGCCGCCGACGCATCGTGTAGGTATGACCTCGATCCATGCGACACCGAAGGCGGCCCGGCCCGGCGACGCCGAGCTGGTGGCCGCGGCCGGGCGGGGCGACACGGCGGCCCTCGGGCTGCTGCTGGAAGGCCACCGGGCCCGGCTGAACCGCCAGGCGCTGGCGCTGCTGGGCGATCCGCAGGACGCCGCCGACGCCGTGCAGGACACGTTCCTGATCGCCCTGCGCCGGCTCTCCGAGCTGCGCGATCCGGCGGCCTTCGGCGGCTGGCTGGCGCGGATCCAGCGCAACGTGTGCCTGATGCGGCTGCGCGCCGCCCGCGAGAGGCCGGCCGAGGACGTCACCGCCCGGCTCGACCGGGCACGGCCGGTGCCCTCGGCCGAGGAGTGCGTGGAGCGCCTGGCCCTGAGCGACTGGGTGTGGCAGGCACTCGGCGAACTGCCCGAGTCACTACGGGTGACCGCCATGCTGCGCTACTTCGGCCGGCAGCACTCCTACCAGGAGATCGCCGCGATCACCGGGGTGCCGCTGGGCACCGTGCGCAGCCGTCTGCACCAGCTGCGGGCGGTCCTGGCGAAGCGGCTGCTCGACGAGGCGGCGCGCACGAGCAGTGCCGCACGCGACGCGGCCGGCCAGTGGACCCGGCGCTTCGACGAGGCGTTCGAGGCGTTCAACCGGCACGGCGATCCCGGACCGCTCGCCGCCGTCTTCGCCCCCGACGTGACGGCCCGGCTGGCCGACGGCCCCGAGTTGCGAGGTCGCGGCCAGGTGCGGGCACGGCTCCTGGAGGGCGACCTGGCGGACGGGGTCGGGTACCGGCTGGTCGGCGTGGTCGCCAGCGGTGGCCTCGCCGTCGTCGAGGCGCGGTTCGTCAACCCCGCCGCCGACCCCTTCCACTGCCCGCCCGCCTTCACCCAGGTCCTGCACCACCGCGGCTTCCAGGCCCACCGGGTGATCGCCTACTACGCCGCCAGACCCGACGGCGACCCCTACCGCGAGAACGGATGACCGAAGGAGTCCGTCATGTTCCAGGAACTGTCCCGGCGCTGCTTCGCGGCCGCCTACGACACCATCAACGGGCCCGCCGAACGCGCGGGACTGCGCGAGCGGCGGCGCGACCTGCTCGCGCGGGCCAGTGGCGCCACCATCGAGATCGGCGCCGGCACCGGACTCAACCTGCCGCACTACCCGGCCGCGGTCGACCGGCTGGTCCTGGTCGAACCCGACCCCCACATGAGGCGCCGCCTGCGCGCGCACGCCGCCGGACTCGAACGGTCCACCGAGATCCTGGACGCCTCGGTCGAGCGGCTGCCCTTCCCGGACGCGACCTTCGACACCGCCGTGGTCACCTTCGCCCTGTGCAGCGTCCCCGAGGAGCAGGTCGCGCTGGCCGAGATCGCGCGGGTCCTGCGGCCGGGCGGCAGGCTGCTCTTCCTCGAACACGTCCGCTCCGGCGACCCGAAGGTCGCCGCGAAGCAGGACAGCCGGCCCTTCCCCTACCCGCTGATCGGCTGCCACCCCAACCGCGCGACGCTGGAGGCGATCGAGGCCTCCCCGCTCACCGTCGAGAGCGTCCTGCGCGGCGTGGTGCCGAAGGTCCCCAAGGTCGAGAGCCCGATGATCGTCGGCAGCGCCCGCCGGCCGGCCCCCGTCGGCTGAGCGACCCGGTTCGGCTGGGCGACCCCGTTCGGCTGGGCGACCCCTGTCGAAGCGAACGAGACCGGGAGGAACGGACATGAACGAGAGCACCGCACGTCAACTGGCCGGCAGGTTCGTCACGTTCCTGGAGACCGGCGACCCGCCGCAGGGCCTGTTCCGGCCCGACGTGTTCTGCGACTTCACCCCGCCGCAGTGGCGCCTGCAGGCCAGCGGTGTCGAGGAGGTCGTCCGGGCGCGCCGGCAGTCCCACCCCTCGAAGGGGACGGTGCCGCGCTGGCGCTGCGACCCCACGCCGACCGGGTTCGTCCTGGAGGTCGAGGAACGCTGGACCGACGCCGACGACCACTGGTACTGCCGCGAGTTGTTCCGCGCCGACGTCACCGACGGTGCCATCAGCGACCTGTCCGTCTACTGCACCGGCGACTGGGACTCCGCCCAACAGGAGCGCCACCGCCGCGAGGTCGCCCTGGTGCGCCCCTGACGGCCTCACGGCTCCCGGAAGTGGACCAGCACCCGGCCGGGGTTCCTCGGGTCCAGCTCACGCCGCAGGTACAGCTTGCGGATGTGCTTCTGGTCCAGGAAGGCCAACACCCGCCGCATCAGCTGTCCGGAGCCCTTGCCGGGAATGATCTCGGCGGCCTGGTCACCCGACTGGGCCGCCGAGAACAGGAACTGACGCATCGCCAGCTCGATGTCACGGTTGTTCCGGAAGATCGGGTGCAGGTCGAGACTGCGCATCAGCGGGAGGTCCTGGGTCCGGGGTTCTCGTCGGTGGTCATCGCCGCACCCTAACCGACCCGGCCGGCCCCGGTGTTCCGGCCGCGGCGGCGCCGGATCGCCACGGCGGCCGCCACGGCGAAGCCGAGGGCGGCCGCGATCAGGTGCCCGACGGTGGTGAAGTCCGGCAGCGGTCCGGTCCAGTCGGCGCCGCCGAGCGGCCAACCCAGCACGAAGAGCACCCAGGGCAGGCGGGCCCAGCCGGGCAGGGCGAGGATGCCGGCCGCCAGCACGGTCTGGGCGCCGTAGCTGATCCCGTAGTCCGTGGCCTGTCGCACGCTCGCCGGGTACCAGGCGTGCCGCAGGGCGAGGGTGATGACGACGGCGGTGAGCAGGGTGGCCGCGACGTGCCCGCCGAGGAACACCGCGGCGGCCCGCGCCCCTCCCCACCGGCGCTCCGCCCAGGCCAGGAAGCAGCAGACGCCCAGGCCCAGGGTGATCAGGGTCGCCACGAAGCCGAGTGAGGTGACGTCGGTGAGCGTGCCGTCGAAGAACAGCGCGCTGCCGAGCAGTGAGGGCACCGGGTGGTCGTGCAGGTTGCCCAGGTTGGTGCTGACGTAGCCCAGCAGGGCGTCCGCCCGTTCGGCGGACAGTCCGTAGGTGACCCAGGCGTGGCTGACCAGGAGCAGGCAGACGTAGCCGAAGGTCAGCGGCGAGCGGCGCGGGTACGCCCCGGCGGCGCGGACCAGCCCGCGCAGGGGGGCCCACAGGGACTGAGGGTTCATGCCTGGAGATTCTCCAGGTCAGCCGACGGAGGGCACCGCCCGGGGGGCGTCCGGGAGGGTCGCCCGGGGCGTCGCCCGGGGAGCGGGTCGGCGAGCCGGCCGGTGAGCGGGTCCAGGCGCGGGCCCGAGTCCGGGTCCGGGAGTGGGTCCAGCCCCACCCCGTCGTACGGCCAGGCCCATACCGCGCCGCTCGGGCGCTCCGTAGCGTCGAGGACATCACCACGACACGGAGGAACGAAGGACCATGACGACCACCCCCGCGACCGCGACCACCACCACCGCCACCGCCAACCCCGGCGACTCCCTCACCCGGGAGGCCTTCGACACCGTCGGGACGTACGTCACGCTCTTCGGCGCCGTCAGCGCCGTCGTCCTCGGGACGGTGGCCGTGATGGCCCTCACCCACCACCCGGTGACCGCGTTCCTCTGGGTCCGCGGCGGCATCCTGCTCGCGCTCGCCCCGCTGCTGCGCCGGTACGTGAACCAGGCGTCGCAGGGCTCCCGGCCGGCATTCGACCGGGTGCGCACGCTGGCCACCACCCTGCCGGTCGCCGTCGTCGGCGTCGACCTGGTCCCCGGCCTGTGCCCCGCCTGGTACGCCGTGCTGCAGGGCCTGTCCGCGCTGGCCCTGGTGGCCGTCGCCGTGCTGACCCGCGGTGCCGTCCTGCGGGCCGCGTTCTCCGGGCGGGGGGAGAGGGTCTGAGGATCCGCCGCACAACTCCCGCGGGCCGGACCCCGGCTGACACAATGATCACCATGGCGAAAGGAGTCGGGCGGATGTGGACACCCCCAGGAGGCGGCCCGCGGCGCTGGTGCGTCGAGGTCGGGCTCGGGCTGTACCGGTGCGCCGTGCTGGTCGGGATCACCTGCGTGCCGGCCCTGTTCGCCGTGCCCGTCGCCCTCGGCGGCGCCGCGCTGGCCTACTCCTGGTCCGACGGCCTCTCGGCCCCCCTGGCCCTGCGGGCGCTGGCGACCCTGGGAGAGACCCTGGTGGTGGTCCTGTGGACCGCCGCGACCCTCTGGGTCGTGCACCCGCTGACCAGCCGGACGCTCGCCCGGGCCGCCCGCCGCCGCGCGGCACACTGGCTGAACCTGCAACTCGCGGTGACCTACCGTTCGGTGCCGCCGGTGACCAGGATGGCGACGGGTTTCTGGTGGGACGGTCACGAGTACCACAAGTCCGAACGGGAGGCCCGCCGCCGGGCCGCGGTGCACGCCCGGTTCCACGACCCCCAACTGCACTGGGACGGGCTGTGGGCCCTGGTCGCCTCGGTCACCGTGCTGCCGGTCGCGGCCCTGCCGCTGCTCGCGCTCGGTTACGGCGGCTGCCTGCTGCTGACGCCCGCGGTCACCGGCCGGGGCCCGGAGGCCGCCGGCCACGGGCTCGCCGCGGCCGTGATGGTGGCCGGCCTGGCCGCTGTCCCCTTCGCGTGGCGGCTCCTGGGACCGGTGGCGCGCCGGTTCCTCGGTCCCGTCCCGACCAGTCGGCTCGGGCGGCGGGTGACCGAACTGGAGGGCATCCGCGCGGACCTGACCCAGACCCAGACCCGCGAACTCGAACGCATCGAGCGCGGCCTGCACGACGGCGCGCAGGCCCGCCTGGTGGCCATGGGGATGTCGATGGGCGCCGCCGAGCAGCTCGTCGACAGCAACCCCGAGGCGGCCAAGGCCCTGCTGGCCCAGGCCCGCGCCTCGTCGGCCACCGCGCTCGCCGAACTGCGCTCGCTGGTGCGCGGCATCAACCCGCCGGTGCTCGCCGAGCGCGGCCTGGTCGACGCCGTACGAGCCCTGGCGCTCGACTCCTCCGTGCGGGTCGACGTCGTCAGCCGGCTGCCCTCGCGGCCCGAGCGTCCCGTCGAGTCGGCCCTCTACTTCGCCGTCGCGGAACTGCTGGCGAACGTCGCCAAGCACGCCCGGGCCGAGCGGGTCGGGGTCGAACTCGCCTATGCGTCGCGACTGCTGACCGCCACCGTGAGCGACGACGGGATCGGCGGCGCCGCCGCGTCCGCGGGCTCCGGGCTGAGCGGCATCGAGCGCCGCGCGGCGGCGTTCGGCGGGCGCGTGGAGATCGACAGCCCCGTCGGGGGACCCACTCGAATCACCGTGGCGGTGCCGTGCGAATTGTCGTAGCCGAAGACCTCTTCCTGCTCCGCGACGGGCTGGTGCGCCTCGTCGAGGCGTTCGGGCACGAGGTCGTCGCGGCCGTCGACTCGGGGCCGGCCACGCTGGAGGCCCTGGTCGGCCTGCGACCGGACGTGGCCATCGTGGACGTCCGGCTGCCGCCGACGCTCTGCGACGAGGGACTGCAGGCCGCGCTCTCCGCCCGCCGGGCCGTCCCCGGGCTGCCCGTGCTGATCCTCTCGCAGCACGTGGAGCAGCTGTACGCGCGCGAGCTCCTCGCCGACGGGCACGGTGGCATCGGCTACCAGCTCAAGGACCGCGTGCTGGACGCCGGGCAGTTCATGGACGCGGTCCACCGCGTCGCGGCCGGCGGCACCGCGCTCGACCCGACGGTCGTGGCCAAGCTGCTGGGCCGGCCCCAGCGGGCCGACCCGCTCGCCACGCTGACCGAACGGGAGCGCTCGGTCCTCGCGCTGATGGCCGAGGGGCTCTCCAACACGGCGATCGCCGGCGGGCTCTTCCTCAGCGAGGGCTCCATCAGCAAGTACACGACCGCGATCTTCACCAAGCTCGGTCTGACCAACGACGAGGACAGCAACCGCCGGGTCCGGGCCGTGCTGACCTACCTGGGGGCGGACGGCCAGGACGAGTGACGCGCAGGGGGCGCACCGGGCCGGCAGTGGGGCGGCCGTGTTCAAGGAGTAAACGATAAGGCGGCTTGAGGGCGCCTTAATGCGACATCTCTTGACTCGATCACGCCAACTGGCCAGAGTGACAGACCAGCTGGACCAGCCCTGCTCCGCAGCCCGTCGCCGCCTCCGCCAGGGAGTACTCCGTGATCGCCCGTAGGACCCTGATCGGCGCCTCGATCGCCGCCCTCGCCGCCCCGATCGTGCTCACCGCGCAGGAGCGTGGCGCCAGAGCCGCCACACCGGCCACGCTGAGCGTGAACCTGGCCAACACCACGTCCTCGGACACCGTCTACGCCTACGTCCTGGGACTGGACCCCGCCCAGGGCAACACCTGGGCCTTCCTCCAGGCGGACGGCCGCACGCTCTACCACCCGCCCTCCCCGTCCGCCCCCGGAGCCGCGCTCGGCGCCGACTGCGCGATCGCCCTGCCGCCCGCCGGCGCGGCGCCCCGCACCATCTCGCTGCCCCGGCTGGCGAGCGGGCGGATCTACTTCTCCATCGGCGGCAAGCTGGTGTTCCTGGTCAACCCCGGGCCCGGCATCGCCATGCCCTCGGTGAGCAACCCCAGCGATCCGAACATCAACACGGCCTACAGCTTCTGCGAGTTCACCTACGACCAGAGCCAGCTCTACGCCAACATCAGCTTCGTGGACTTCGTCTCCGTCCCCATCTCCTTCGCCCTGCAGACCTCCCAGGGGACCCAGACGGTCCAGGGGCTGCCGGCCGGCGGGCTGGACTCCGTCTGCGCCGCCCTGCGGGCGCAGGCCGCGGCGGACGGCGGCGACTGGGCCAAGCTGATCGTCCAGGACTCCGCGGGGAGGAACCTGCGCGTCCTCAGCCCCAACCTCGCCATCGGGTCGAACGGTTCGCTCTTCGCCGGGTACCTCGAGCCCTACCTGGACCAGGTGTGGCAGAAGTACCAGAACACGGACCTGGTGATCGACACCCAGTACACCTGGGGCACCGTCAGCGGCCGGGTGAGCAACGGGGTGCTGACCTTCCCCGGGGTGGGGAGCTTCACCAAGCCGTCCACCGCGGCGGTCTTCAACTGCAGCAGCGCGCCCTTCACCACGGGCAACGACGAGATGGGCAACCTCAGCGCGCGCCTCGCGGCGGCCCTCAACCGCACGACGCTGCTGGCTGACGCGAACCAGCCCGACGGCGAGAACCCGGCCGCCTTCTACACCGCGCCCCGCACCAACCACTACGCGCGCATCCTGCACGCGACGACCTCCGACCACCTCGGCTACGCGTTCCCCTACGACGACGTCCACCCGGCCGGCGTCGACTTCGAGGGCAAGGTCCAGTCCGCCACCCCGACCCTGTTCACCATCACCGTCGGAGCCGCCGCCCAGGGCTCGGGCAACCCGCCCCCGCCGGGCGGCGGCAGCGCCTACGGCACGCTCCAGGCGGAGGCGTACACCTCCCAGTCGGGCACCCGGACCGAGGCCTGCGGCGACGCCGGCGGCGGCCGGGACGTGGGGTGGATCTCCAACGGCGACTGGCTCGGCTACGCCGGCATCGACTTCGGTGCGGCCGGCGCCACCCAGTTCAGGGCCCGGGTGGCCTCGGGGGCGGCGTCAGGCGTCAGTGGCCTCGTCGAGGTCCGCCTCGACAGCCCCACCGCCCCGCCCGTCGGCAGCTTCGCCCTGGCGAACACCGGCGGCTGGCAGAGCTGGACCACCGTCCCGGCCGCGATCTCCCGCGTCACCGGCGTCCACACCGTCTACCTGACCTTCAGCAGCGGCCAGGGCGCCGACTACGCGAACATCAACTGGTTCACCTTCGCCGCCAACTGACGGCCGGACAGGCCGAGGCCCCCGCCGGTGCGGCGGGGGCCCGGTCGCGATCAGCTCACGGAACCACGCAGGTGACGACGGCCTTCCAGTAGCCGCCCGCGCCGCCCTCGACCTCCTCACCGCACTGGGCGTCGGTGAAGCCCGCGGCGTGGGCCGAGGCCCACGCCCACGCGCCGGCCTGGCCCGGGTTGCGGCCGGTGGCCACGAAGTGCCTGATCGTGGTGGCGGAGGCCTCGGTGGCGGTGGCGCCCGCGAGGCCGAGCAGGCCGGCCGCGACGAGCGTCACGGCGGCGGCACGGTGGGACAGCGAAGCCATGCTTGTTCTCCATCTTCTCTGGCGGAGTAGTGCGGGAGTCCTGCATGCGCCGGGTCACGGCAAGCAGGGACTTTAACAGCTGATGTGAGTGGCCAACAGATATCCATCAGCTGAAATTAGCGACACTCGACCTCTTCGCCGCCCACGGTGCTGCTGAGCAGGTCCTATGTCGAAGAGCAAGACGTCTCGACTGCAGTGGGCACTCCGAACGAGACCACGGAGGAAACCGTGCCGGCACTGTCGAAGCCCCTCACGTTCCGCTGGGCCCTGACGCCGTGCGTCCGGCTCTCCAGCAGCAGCCTCGCGAACCACAGCAGCGTCCACGTCACCGGCGGCAGTACCGACGTACGCGTCTACACCGGTGTGTACGACTCCTGTAACGGCGTCACCTACGGCATCAACGGCGACTCTGCCGGCGACATCCTCTTCCCGGGCCAGTCCAGTCGGTGGTCAGCCAGGGGGTCTACGGTCTCCACTGCGCCAGTGGCCTCTGGGGCATCGCGCGGATCACCAACTCCGGGAACGGATCCCCCTGGGCCTGGTCGACCGGCATCGCCACCCGGTATCTCCAAGTGATGCTTATATTTCCGCGTGTGCCATGCTGGATTCCTTATATCGGGACCTCCGGTGGCGGCCGCGGGGCCGCTCGGAGTCGACGTGAGGGGCAGGGCGATGAAGACGATCGGGCTGATCGGCGGGATGAGCTGGGAGTCGACGGCGGAGTACTACCGGCTGGTGAACGAGTTCACCCGCGACCGCCTCGGCGGGCTGCACTCGGCCCGGTGCGTGCTCTACTCGGTGGACTTCGCGGAGATCGAGCAGTTGCAGGTCCAGGGGCGCTGGGCGGAGGCCGGCGAGGTGCTGGCCGCGGCCGCTCAAGCGCTTGAGGCGGCCGGCGCCGATCTGGTGCTGATCTGCACCAACACCATGCACAAGGTCGCCGACCGGGTCGAGGCGGCGGTCTCCATCCCCCTGCTGCACCTGGCCGACGCCACCGCCCGGGCGGTACGGGCGTCGGGCCTGCACCGGGTCGGCCTGCTGGGCACCGCGTTCACCATGGAGCAGGACTTCTACCGAGGCCGGCTGGAGGCCGGCGGACTCGAGGTGCGCGTCCCGGACGCCGACGGGCGCGCGCTCGTCCACCGGGTGATCTACCAGGAGCTCTGCCTGGGCGTCGTGCGGGAGGAGTCACGCGCCGCGTACCGGAAGGTCATCGCGGACCTGGTCGCCGGCGGTGCGCAGGGCGTCATCCTGGGCTGCACCGAGATCGAGCTCCTCATCCGCCCCGAGGACAGCCCCGTCCCGGTCTTCGCCACCGCACGGATCCACGCCGCGGCCGCGGTCGACGCGGCCCTGTCCGGCGGTCCGGGCGACGCACCGCCCGCGCCCGCCCCGCACTGACAGCCGGCGGCTCCACCCGCGGCCGGCCCCGGCTCAGAGCAGGGTGTCCATCAGGGTGCTGACGTAGGCGTCGAGCCGCTGCGCCACCGCGCGCGTCGTCAGCTCGGTGCGCCCCGCCTGTCGCCACGGCTGTGCCACCAGCCGCACCTCCTGCGAGAACGCCAGCGCGCTGCGCACCCGCCAGTACAGCCGCTCGCTCGCGGTGGCGGCCGGCACCCCGCCGGCCTGCTCGTACGCCTCGGCGAACCGCAGGCCCCAGGCCGGGCCGTGCAGCAGCGCGAGGTTGGTGCAGCAGTGCGCCACGTCGAGGTCCACCGGGCCCCAGGAGGTCTGGGCCCAGTCGACGACGCCGGTGATCCGGGGACCCGCCGGCCCGGGTGCCGCGGCGTCGAACAGCACGTTGCCGGGTTGGAAGTCCCGGTGCAGGAGCCGCCCCTCGTGGCGCGGCACGGGCCGGCGGATCACCTCGATCGCCCCGGCCCAGGCCGCCGCGTCGGCGCCCTGCGGCGTGACGACGGTGTCGGCGGTCGTCCACGCCACGTACTCCCGGGGCCGCTCGGCGGGTCGCAGCGCGTGGATCGCCACGAGTTGCCGGGCCAGCCGGGGTACGCGCGCCTCCAGGCCCTCGTCGTCCAGGACCGTACGACCCGCCAGATGGGTCATCAGCAGCGAGGGGTACTCGCACTGCTCGGCGGTCGGATCGACCGCGACCAGACCGGGAGCCGGCACGCCGGTCCCCGCCAGCAGGGTCAGGGCACCGGACTCCCGGGTCAGCCAGTCCTCGGCGTGCTCCGCCCGGACGAAGGTCCGCAGCACCAGGTCCCGGGTGCCGCCGCCCCGCCCGCCGATGGTCAGCCTGCGCACCTCGGCCGTGATGCCGCCGTGCAGCGCCTCGCTGCCGACGATCCGTTCGCCGGGCTCCAGGTGCCGGCTCACCCAGGCCCGGGTCAGCGGTCGGACGGGTGCCGCCTGGTCGTGGTTGGTCACCGTGCCACCTCATCATCCCGACGGCGGCCCGCGCGAGGGGCCCGCCGCGGGCGACGGCGGTGGGCGCGCGGACCCGAGGCGGCGCCGTGCGGTCCGCGGGCGAAACCGCCGGTGGTCGACCGCGCGTCTTCGGTGCCAGCCGGGCGCACACGCGTCCGGGGCGTGGGACGGGGGTTCGGGGTGGGCGGCAGTGCCAGGTATGCCGACAGCGTCGTGTTCGTGCTGGACCGTGCTCGCCGGGAGGCGCGCGCGAGTGGCGCCGCGGAGGTGGAACCGGACCACCTGCTGGTCGGGCTGGGGTCGTTGTGCCGCTCCGACCTGGCGCAGGTGCTCGTCCGGGCGGGGTTCGACGAGGCCGGGCGCGCGGCGATGGCGCGGGACGCGGAGCGGGTGCGGGAGTGCTTCGACCGGGCGGGGGTGCACCCGCGGTACCTGCGGCGCAGCCTGCGCACCGCGCTCTCGGTGCGGGTCGCGCCCGGGTCCCCGGCTCCGGGCGTGGTCCCTCGCAGCAGCGCCGCCCGCCAGGTCTTCACGCGGGCCGCGGAGCTGGCCGCTCCGGACCGCGTGCGCGCGGTCGTGCTGTTGCGGGCCGTGCTGGAGGCCCTGACCCCGGTGGGGCGCGAGGTGCTGCGGGCCTACGACGTGGCGGACCCGATGGCCGGCTTCTTCCCCGCGGCGCAGCGGCCCGATGACGACACGCCGTTCCTGGACCGCTACGGCCGTGACCTCAGCGCCCTCGCCCGCGCCGGGTCGTTGCCCCCGCTCATCGGCCGCCGGGACGAACTGCGCTCCCTGGCACGCGTCCTGGTGCGCCGGCACAAGGCGAACGCCGTCCTGGTCGGGCACGCCGGGACGGGCAAGACCGGCATCGTCGAGGGTCTCGCCCAGCGGCTGGCGGCGCCCGGCGCGCCCGCCGAACTCGCGGGCTCGCGCATCGTGGAGCTGTCCATGGCCGCGCTGGTGGCCGGCACCACGCACCGGGGCGAGTTCGAGGAGCGCCTGCGGAACGTCCTGGCCGAGGCCGCCCGTTCACCCGAGCTGATCCTCTTCGTCGATGAGCTGCACACCGTCGTCGGCGCGGGTGGACGCGGCGCGAGCGACGCCGCCAACATCCTCAAACCCGCGCTGGCCCGCGGTGAGTTGCGCTGCGTCGGCGCCACCACGCCGGCCGAGTACCGGCGCGACATCGAGGGTGACGCCGCGCTGCGACGGCGGTTCGAGGTGATCTGGGTCGACGAGCCGACCCGGGACGAGGCGGTGGAGATCCTCGCCGGCCTGCGGGAGTCGCTCGGCGCCCACCACGGCGTGCCCATCACCCCGGCCGCCTGCGAGGCCGCCGTCGACCTGAGCATCCGTCATCTGCCGGAGCTGCGGCTGCCGGACAAGGCCATCGACGTGCTCGACCAGGCCTGCGCCGTCGCCCGGATCCGCACCCTCAGCCCCGGTCGCCCGCCGGGCCCGCAGGGAGCCGAGCGGATCGGACGCGAGGAGGTGGCCGTGGTGGTGGCCGAGCGCGCCCGGCTGCCGCTGGAGCGGGTCACCCGCGGTGAGGCCGAGCGGTTGCTGGCGATGGAGGAGCACCTGCGCCGCCGGGTGAGCGGTCAGCCCGCGGCCGTGCACGCGGTGGCGCAGGCGGTGCGGACCGGCAGGTCGGGCCTGGGTGACCCGCGTCGCCCGGTCGGGGTGCTGCTGTTCGCCGGACCGACCGGGACCGGCAAGACCGAACTGGCCAAGGCCCTGGCGGAGTTCCTCTTCGGCGACGAGCAACGGCTGGTGCGGGTCGACCTGTCGGAGTACAAGGAGCGGCACTCGATCTCCCGCCTGCTGGGCGCCCCGCCCGGCTACCTCGGCCACGACCGGGAGGGGCAGCTCAGCGGCCCGCTGCGGGACCACCCGCACAGCGTCGTGCTCTTCGACGAGGTGGAGAAGGCGCACCCGGAGGTCCTCGACCTGCTGCTGCAGGTCTGCGACGAGGGGCAGTTGACCGACGCCCGGGGCCGCCGGGTGCCGTTCGGCGAGTCGGTGGTCATCATGACGTCCAACCTCGGTGCCGCGCGGGCCCCTTCGGGCGGGCCCTTCGGCTTCGCTGGGCCGAAACCGGGCCCGGGCCCGGGCGCCGGCGTCGGTGCCGGTGAGCAGGCGGGGCGGGAGCCGGTCCTGGCGGCGCTCCGGGAGGGGCTGCGGCCCGAACTGCTCGGCCGCATCCGCGACGTGGTGGTCTTCTCGCCGCTGTCGGCGGCCGCCCTGGAGCAGGTGCTGGACAAGCTGCTCGACCGGCTCGCCGACCGCCTGCGCGGCCGCTCGATCGAGCTCACCCTCACCGACGGCGCCCGGCGGCTGCTGCTCGAGCACGGATCCGACCCGGGCGCCGGGGCCCGCGCGCTGGAGGGCGCCGTGGACCGGCTGCTGGTCCAGCCGCTCGGGCGGGCGCTGCTGGCCGGGAGCGTGCTGGCGGGGGCCGTGGTGCGGGCGGACGCCGAGGGCGGGGAACTGGTCCTGTCGCCGGGGGAGGCGCCGGGTGCGGCCTCGGGCTCCGGCCGGATCCGGACCTCCGGTGGGCGGCTGCCGGAGGGCGGGCTACGATCGGGGCCTTTCGACTAGCGATCAGGAGCTCGCCGATGCGGGTGGACCGACTTCGTGGGCGGCTGCGGGGCCGGCCGTGGGTGCGGCGGTCGCGGGCGCTGGCGGCGGCCGCCGTGGTGGCGGGCGTGGCGAGCGGCTGCGGGCCGAACACCGACGCGTACGTGGCGCTGCAGACGGTGATGAAGAACCACATCACCACCCAGGACCACCGACCGGTGGCCTCGGTGTCGTGCACGCCGCACGTGCACGACACCGCGCGGGAGGAGACGGCGCACCTGCGCTGCCTGGTCGTCTTCCAGGACAGGACGTCCTACACGGCCAACGCGGCCATCCACAACCAGAACTCCGGCGGCACCCACAACCGGCCCGACAGCTACTCCTGGGACAGCCCCCCGCGCTGAGTCCGACCGGTCGTCGCGCACAGCCGTCGCGCCCGGCAGCCGCTGCCCGTCCGGGCAGCCGGCCCGTCCCCCGGTGCTGCCCGCTCCGCCCTCGCCGTCCGCCCCGCGGGCGACTAGAGATGGACGGTCCCGTGCCGGACCGCGACGGAGGAGACCGGATGCGCGCCCAGGAGCCGATGCCGCAGGGCCCCGACGCCCCCTCCCGGGCCCGGCGCCCGTCGGCGGCCGCCGGAGCGGTAGCCGCCGGACCTCTCGTCGGCCGACGTCCCCTCGCCCCGGGCGACGTCGCCGCGCTGCAACGCGCCGTCGGCAACCGGGCGGTGGCGCGCCTGCTCGCCGAGGCCGCCGCCGACTCCTGCCCCGGGCACCGTGAGGCGGTCCAACGCAGCGCGGTCCACCGGGTGCTGCAGAGCGGGGGCCGGCCGCTCGACGCCCCGGTGCGGCAGGAGATGGAGGCCCGGCTGGGCGCCGACTTCACCGACGTGCGGCTGCACACCGACACCGGCGCCCAGCGCTCCGCCGCGGAACTCGGTGCCCGGGCCTACACTTCGGGCAGCCACATCGTGGTGGGGGCGGGCGGCGGCGACAAGCACACGCTGGCGCATGAGCTCACGCACGTCATCCAGCAGCGCAACGGCCCCGTGGCGGGCACCGACAACGGCGCCGGCGTCAGCGTCAGCGATCCCTCGGACCGGTTCGAGCGCGCCGCCGAGGCGAACGCCGCCCGGGTGATGCGGGGGGCGCCCCCGGCGCGCAGCGACCTGGAGGTCCCCGCCGAGCCGTCGTCGCAGGACGCCGGAGCGGCCGTGCAGCGGGTGATCACCTTCAAGCCCTTCCACGGCATGGCGAAGGCCAACGTCAGTCTCGCCGCCCTCGTCACCGACACCCTCCAGCACATGGGCCTGACCTATCCCCGGGGCGGCACCAGCGGGAACTCGGTGAACATCGAGAAGATGCTGCACGACACGGGCGGCTACTCCGACCCCGGTGCCCCGGACGACTTCGAGGAGATCCGGATGATCGACAGCGGTCTGGTCCGGGCCAAGGGGCAGACCAACGCGGCCACCGCGATGCACGCGATCAACGCCAGCTTCGCCGCCGGGACCAACAACACGGCCTGGAACATCTTCATGGGTTCCGCCCACTCCAACACCGACCTGCACGCGAACCTGGTGGAGCGGCCCATCCGGGCCGCGATCCAGAGCGGGAAGCCCGGTCGGGCCAGGGCGTACGAGGCGACCATGGCGGCCAACCCGCCCACCGCGCTGACGAACCACGCCGGGCTCTTCGGCTGGAACGACCCCACGCTGGCGCTGCCCGGGGTCAGCTCGCAGGCGTCGGTGCTGGCCGGTCTCGACCCGGACCCGCTCCCCAAGCTCACCCACGTGGCGGACCCGAACGCGCCGCTCGCCGACACGGCGGGCACGATCTGGCCCAAGATGATCCAGTACACCGTGGTCCCCAACCACACCTACGCCGCCTACCCGCACTGGCCGGCCTTCCTCACCAAGAACCGCGACGACGCGCAGGCGCTGGTGGACGCCGAGGAGGCCAAGCCGCTGACCGACCCGACCCGGGCCGCCCAGGCCCTGATCGACACCGAGAAGCACGCGATCACCCTCCTGGAGACCCGGGCGCACCAGCTCTTCCCGGAGACCTTCAGCTGCACGGCGAACTACTGGCTGGCCTCCTACGACCCGGCCGCGCCCTGGTACCGCTCCACCGACCACGAGACCTACGATGCGGAGAAGTGAGTGACCGGCCGACCGCCCGGCGTCCTGCTCTCCTTCGGCCCGGAGGGTGAGCGCGCCGCCCGGCGCCTGGACGCCCTGTTGCGCGGCGGCGGCGTGCGCACCGCCCTCGACGGCTTGGGGCACCTGGACGCCGGCCTGCCGCCCGGGCCGGTCCTGCTCGACCTCGGCGCCTGCGACCTGCTGGTGGTCCTCTGGGGGCGCCGGTCCGCGGCCGACCCGGCGGTGGGCGCCCGGCTGACCGTGGCCGAGTCCTTCGGCACGCCGCTGCTCTGCTACGGCCTGGACGACACCCCCGCCCCCGCGCGGGCGGGCACGGTGATCCGCGCCGCGCACCACGACCCGGCCGGCGACGCGGAGGCCGCGCACCGGGTGCTGGTCGCCGCCCACCAGGGCCGTCCCGTCCCGGCTCCGGCTCCGCCGCCGAGCGGCGGGGCCGCCGTCACCCCGGGCCACTGGACGATCGAGGACGACGCGACCCACCCCTCGATCCTGTCACTGGAGCTGTCCGCGGAGGGCGGCGTGAGGGGATCCCTGCGGCACCGTCAGCTGCTCGCCCAGGTCACGGGCCGCTGGCGCTTCGAGGCGCGGGACCGGCGGCTCGAGCTGGACCTGCGGCACGCCTTCGGTCTGCGACCGGTCCGCACCCGGCTCGAACTCCAGCTCCTGGACGGCGATCGGCAGGGGCTGCGCGCCGAGGACGTGCACGGACTGGCGCACCGCCGCCGCTACCGGCTGGAGCGCACGGGGGAGGGGTGAGCCTGCCCGAACGGGCGTCCCCGGGCGTCCCCGGGGTCGGCCCTCACGGCCTGGCGGCCCGCCACCGGCCACGACCAGGATGACCCGCGACCGTTCCCCGACCGGTGGGCGGTCCCGGGACCCGCCCGAGGGGTCCCGGGCCGAAGCAGGACCGAGTGCGGGGGACGATGTCCGGTGCGTAGTGTCGATCACCGACCGAGGACCGGCCCTCGCCGCGGCGGCCGCTCCGTCGCGCTGCTGCTGACGCTGGTCCTGGCGGCCGCGGGCCTGTTCGCCCTGGTGGCGCGCGGTCAGACGGCGACGGCGGGCACGCCGCTGGCCCTGGACGGCCGGATCGCGTACGGCGGCACCCTGCACCGCAGCATCGGCGTCGTCGATCCGGGCAACCCCGCGGCGAGCACGCCGTTCTTCCCCGGCGGTCCGCAGCACTACGACGACGAGGTGTCCGCACGGGGGGACACGGTCGTCTGGACCAGCCTGCGCGCCTCCGCCGCGCCCGAGGTCTGGCTGCGGCGGGGCGAGGGCCCGATCACCGAGGTCACCGGCCCGCAGGTGGTGGGCGTCCAGCATCCGGTGCTCTCCCCGGACGGGCGGCAGATCGCCTTCGCGGCCGCCACCGACCGCCCGGACCCGGCCCTGCACGACATCTGGGTGGTGGGCACCGACGGCACCGGGCTGCGCCGGGTGACCGACGGCCAGGGCGACAACACCTGGCCGACCTGGTCGCCCACCGGCACCGAGCTCGCCTTCAGCGGTGACCGCGGCACCGACGGGGTCCACCAGATCTACCGGATCGCGGCCGGCGGCGGCGACCTGCGCCAGCTCACCTTCGCATCCGTTCCCGTGCAGACCCGCTCCTACCCGGTGGGCGACCTCGAACCGAGCTGGGACCCGGTGGCCGACCACCAGCGCCTGCTCTTCACCAGCAGCGACGACCGGCCCCCGGTCCCCGACAGTCCGCCGGACCTGATCCAGCAGCTCACCGTCCTCCACCTGGGCGGCGCCGCGGCGGGCACCGAGCAGCCCCTGATGCCCGGCGCCCTGTCGTCGCACACCGGAAGCTGGTCCCCGGACGGCACCCAGGTGGCCTTCGTCGGGCGCCCGCCACGGGGCGACACCGGGCCCGACCCGATCGACCGGCTCTACACGGTCGCACCGTTCGAATCCGGCGACCACGCGGTGCTGCGGCTGTCGGAGGACCGGCAGGTCGCCTCCCCGACCTGGTACGCGCCGGCCGGCGCTGCCCCCCAACTGCTGGTCACCCGGGACACCGCCGCCACCGCCGGCACGGTGGACCTGTCCGACATCACCTCCGGCGGCGCCGACCCCCGGGACCTGCTGCTGGCCGTGCGCGACCCGGATGACGTCTACGCCGAGGAGAGCCAGAGTTACGCGCCCGACGGGCGCCACCTCGCCTTCTCCCGGGTCGAGCGGCGCGACGACGGGTCCTCGCTGAGCGCGGTCTGGATCGCCGACGCCGACGGCTCGGACGCCCACCCGCTGGCCGACGACGCCTACCAGCCGGGGGAGGACGACAGCGACCCGGCCTGGTCGCCGGACGGCACCCGGATCGCGCTGACCCGCAGGGGACCGGGCGCCACCGGCAGCCGGATCTCGGTGCTGGACGCGGTCAGCGGTCACCTGCTCCTGACCCTGCCGCAGGGACCGCTCGACGCGGACTCCCAGCCGGCCTTCTCGCCCGACGGCGGCACGCTGGCCTTCACCCGCCACGGGAGGGAGGAGACGCGGGCGTCGCACATCTGGTCGGCCCGCGCGGGCGACGGATCCGACCAGCGCGACCTCACCGCGGTGGAGAACCCCGACGGCGCCCGCACCCTGGACAGCGCGGCGGCCTACGCACCCGACGGCCGGACGCTGGCGTTCGCCACCATGGGCGCGATCGGCCTGATGGACGCGGACGGCCGCGACCACCGGCTGCTCCCCGACCCGCTCGACCGGTGCCACGCGCGCGAACGGGTCCCCTCGTCGGCGCCCTGCCTGACCCCCACCTGGTCCCCGGACGGCGCGACCGTGCTGGCCGACGCGCAGTCCACCAACGCCGACGGCTGGGCGGATCCGGCCACCAGCCGCCGGTCCGTCCAGTTCATGTCCCCGGTCAGTGGCGCGGGCCCGGCGCTGACCCCGACCGAACCCCAGGCCCAGGGGCAGCAGTTCCACCCCAGCTGGCAGCCGACCGCCAACCTGGGCACGGCGCTGGTGACGCCACCGGCGCCGGCCGCGGTCGGCGCCACGACCGACCTCACGCTGAGCGTCACCAACCAGGGCAGCGCGGGTGACCCGGCGGTGCGGCTGACCCTCGCCGTCCCCGACGGGCTGCGGCTGACCGGCCTCACGACGGATCACGGAACCTGCCGGCCCACCGACCTCGGCTGCGAGCTGGGCGACCTGCCGGCCGGTCAGGGCGCCCGGGTCACCGTCGAGCTGGTCGGTCTGAGCGCGGGCACCCGGACGGTCGCCTGGTCGACCACCGGCTGGGTCCTCGACCCCGACCTGGCCGACAACCACGCCCAGGCACCGACGACGACAGGCCCGCCCACCCCCGCCCCGCCCAGCACGACGCCGACCCCGGCGCCCGCGCTGCCCGACCCGGCCGTGCAGATCACCGCGACACCGGCACCGGCCTACGTCGGGGGGCCCGTCACCCTGACCTACACCGTGACCGACCGCGGCGCCGCCCCCGCCACCGGGCTGCGGCTGCTGCCGCACACGCCGGCCGGCGTCGCGGTGGCGTCCTGGCCGGCGGGCTGCGATCCGGGCGGCGGATGCGTGCTCGGGGACCTGGACCCGGGCGCCTCCGCGGTGGTGCAGGTGGTCGCCGTCCCGGCGGTGGCCGGAGCACTGGACTTCGCCGCGACCGTCACCACCGGCGGCCCCACCGCGCTCCCCGACGACGGTCACGCCCATCTGACGCTCCAGGTCGGGCAGCCCGCCGTCACCTCCGCGCCGCAGGTCGGCTCGCCCGGGTCCGTCACCCTGGTCCGCGGCCAGGGCTTCCCACCGGGCCTCCCGGTGCGGCTGACCTGGTCGCCGGGGATCACCGCGGCGAGCCGACCGGCCGTCCCGGCCGCGGACGGCACCTTCGTCGCGCAGCTGCTGGTCATGCCGGGCGACGAGACCGGCCCGCGCACCGTCACCGCCACGGGCACCGGCTTCGCGCCGGTCACCACGGCGTTCCTCGTGGTGGCCGGCTCCCAGGGCCCACCCCTGTTCTTCGGCTCCGCGCCGAGCGTCCGTCGGGAGTGAAGGCGTGATCCACGAGATCGACGAGGCCCTGCACGGCCTGCTCACCTCGCAGGTGCTCGCCACGAGCGGCATCGAGGTGGTCTTCGACGCGCCGACCCGGGAGTGGGCCTCGCGGCGCAACGCGCCGACCGTCAACCTCTTCCTCTACGACATCCGCGAGGCGGTCGAGCACCGCCAGCAGGGCAGGCGGGCCCACCACGCGGCCGACGGCACGGTGGCCGCGGTCCAGGGGCCGCCACGGTGGTTCGCACTGTCGTACCTGGTCACGGCCTGGACGAAGCGACCCCAGGACGAGCACCGGCTGCTGTCGGACCTGCTGTGCGGGCTGATGGACGGTGACGTGCTGCCCGCCGAGCGGCTCGGCGGCTCGCTGGCCGCCCTGGCCCTGGCGGTCCCGTACACGATCGCGCTGCCGCCGGGCGAGGGGCGGGCGCTGGCCGACGTCTGGTCGGCACTGGGCGGGGAACTCAAACCCTCGCTCGACCTGGTGGTGACCGCCCCCCTCGCGGCGGCCCGCCGGCCGGTCGGGCCGGCCGTCACGGACGCGCTGGTGGTCCGCGCGGTGGACCGCGCCGACCCGCGGCGCGGCGAACTGCGCCGTCCGCGCCACGAGGGGGTGTCCGAGGACGGCGCCATCGGGGTGCGGCGGGTCCGCGGGGAGACGGACCGCCGGCCGCCGGCCGGTCCGGTGCCCCGGTGACCGCGCCGGGCGTGGCGGTGCAGGGGATGGAGGTGGGGGTGGCGGGGGAGTGCGCCGGGCAGCGCCATCTGGTGGCCCGGCTGCGGCTGGTGGAGCAGCGGGTCCGGCGGGCCGTGCAGGTGCGCCGCGAGGGTGAATCGCAACCGGACGACCCGTTCCGCGGCCTGTACCTCTCCGAGGAGGCGGTCGAGCGGATCCTGCGGACCGGCCCGCTGCCCGAGGGGCCCGCCGACCCCACCGACCCCACCGACCCCGACGGCCTCGACGACCCTGACGGCCCCGACGGCCCGGCTGACGCGGCCGAGGCGGCGGCCGTCGAGCAGGCCGCGGACCTGGCCGAGCTGGCAGGCGCCGACCTGCCCCTGCGCAGGCTGGCGGCCACCTTCGGCCTCACCCCGCTCGAAGTCGAGCTGCTGCTGGTCGCCCTGCTGCCGGACACCGACCCGCGCTTCGGGCAGCTGTACGGCTACCTCAACGACGACGTCACCCGGCGCCGGGCGAGCGTGGGCCTCGCGCTGGAGCTGGTGGGCGCCGGCCCGCTGCACCGCACCGCGCGTGCGGCCCTGGCCCCGGGCTCGGCGCTGCGGGCCGGCGGGCTGCTGCTCATGGAGGAGACCGAACAGCCCTTCCTGGCCCGCCCGTTGCGGGTGCCGGACCGCGTCACCGCGCACCTGCTGGGCGACGACACCGCGCACCCCGACCTGCTCGGCCTGATCGAGACGCCGACCGGGGTGGCGTCCGCCCAGTCTGCGGCCCTGGGGGGAGCGCTGCGGGCCGGGGCCGGCCTGGTGTACCTGCGCGAGGAGCCCGGCGGCTGCGCGAGCGCGCTGGCCGCGGCCGCCCTGGCCGACGCCCACCGGCACGCCCTGCGGCTGGACCTGGCGGCCCTGCTGACCCGGCCCGCGCCCCAGGAGACGCTGGCCACGCTCACCCGCGAGGCCCGGCTGATCGGCGCCGGCCTGATCGCCGGCCCGGTCGACGCCCTCACCCCGGAGCACACCCGGCTGCTGCGCCGGCTGACCGCCCTGCCCGTGACGGTCCTGCTGACCGGCCGCTGCGGCTGGGACCCGTTCTGGTCCGGCGACAGCCCGCTCCAGCTGAACGCCGCCGCGCTCACCGCCGGCGACCGGGCCGCGCTGTGGACGGCGGCGCTGGAGGAGGACGAGCTCGACCCCGGGCTGGACGCCTCCCAGGCCCTCGGACCCTACCTGCTGACCCCCGACCAGATCCGGCGCGCCGCCCGGGCCGCCCGCCGCCAGTGCCTGCTCGACGGCGGCGGACCCGTCCGCGCGGGTCACCTGCGTGCGGGCGTGCGGGCGCAGAACGCCGCGGGACTGGAACGGCTGGCCCGCCGGGTCGAACCCGCGGTCGGCTGGGACGACCTGGTGCTGCCGTCCGCCACCACCGGGCAGCTCGCGGAACTCGCCCTGCGGGCCCGCCACCGCGACCAGGTGCTCGGCACCTGGCGGATGCGCCCGGGCGGCGGCCGCGGGCGCGGGGTGATGGCGCTCTTCGCCGGGGACTCCGGCACCGGCAAGACGATGTCCGCCGAGGTGATCGCCGCCGACCTGGGCCTGGACCTGTACGTGGTCGACCTCTCCACGGTGGTGGACAAGTACGTCGGCGAGACCGAGAAGAACCTGGAGCGGATCTTCACCGAGGCGGCCGGCGTCAACGGCGTCCTGCTCTTCGACGAGGCCGACGCCGTCTTCGGCAAGCGGTCCGAGGTGAAGGACGCGCACGACCGCTACGCCAACATGGAGAGCGCCTACCTGCTCCAGCGGATGGAGTCCTTCGACGGGATCGCCGTCCTGACCACCAACCTGCGCGCCAACCTGGACGAGGCGTTCACCCGCCGGCTCGACGGTATCGTCGACTTCCCCGTGCCGCAGAGCCCCGAACGGCGGCGGCTCTGGGACCGCTGCCTGGGACCGCTGCTGCCGCGCGGAGCCGACCTCGACCTGGACTTCTGCGCCCGCTTCGAGCTGGCGGGCGGCTCGATCCGGGCCTGCGCCGTGACGGCCGCCTACCGGGCGGCGGAGGCGGGCCGTCCGCTGGGCACGCCCGACCTGGTCGAGGCGGTGCGGCGCGAGTACCGCAAGCTCGGCCGGCTGGTGCTGGACCAGGAGTTCGCGCCCTACCTGTGAGCGCCCGCGCCCGCGCCCGCGCCCGCGCCCGCGTCGGAGTCGGCGTCCGGTGCGGGCCGGCGTCGTCCTCCGGCGTGGGCGGGCGGCCCGGCGGCTGCCCCTACGGGCAACCGTTCACTGCCCCTGGCCGGCGTCCGATGGTCATGCCCGCGCGGCGGTCGAGGGGCCAGGCTGCTGATCGACTCGAAGACCAGGGAAGAAGGGGCCAAGGATGCCGTCGTATCTGTCACCCGGCGTGTACGTGGAAGAGGCGCCCAGCGGTGCCCGCCCGATCGAGGCGGTCGGGACGTCGGTGGCGGCCTTCGTCGGCTTCGCCGAGAAGGGCCCGCTGCAGGAGGCCAGCCTGGTGACCAACTGGAGCCAGTACGTCCAGACCTTCGGCGACTTCGTCGACGGGTGCTACCTGGCCCACGCGGTCTACGGGTACTTCGCGAACGGCGGGGGCATCGCCTACGTCGTGCGGGTCGGTGGGCAGGCCGCCGCCTCCGGTGCCGGCGACGGGGACGGTGACGGGGCGCGGCGGCTCGCCGGCGGCGACCAGCCCGCGCAGCCGACCGGCGGGGCCCCGGCGGCGCTGGGGACGTTCAAGGCCTCCGTGCGGGCCGGCGTGGCGGGCGAGGTGACCGTCGAGGTGGCCGACGCCACGGGTGAGAACCCCACCGACGACCGCTTCACGCTGATCGTCAGGCAGGACGGCAAGCAGTTGGAGAGCTTCGACGTCTCGGCGAAGAAGACCGCCAAGAACTACGTGGTGACGCAGGTCCGGGAGCGTTCGACGCTGGTCCACGTCGAGGAGGAGGGGGCGCCGGCCCGGCCCCGCAACCAGAGCCTCGCGCTGACGCGGGCCGCCGGTGCCGCCCCCACTCCCGCCGCCCCCGCCGGCGCGCCGCCGCTGCCCGAGCCACTGACCCCGCAGGAGTACATCGGGGACGCCGAGAGCCGCTCCGGTTTCGGGGCGCTGGAGGCGATCGACGAGATCACCATGCTGGCGGTGCCCGACCTGATGTCCGCCTACCAGCGGGGCATGATCGACGAGCAGGGCGTCAAGGCGGTCCAGACCGCGATGATCACGCACTGCGAGCTGATGGGCGACCGGATCGCCGTACTCGACCCGCTGCCCGAGATGACCCCCCGCCAGGTCAAGGAGTGGCGGGTCGAGGGGGCCGGCTACGACTCCAAGTACGCCGCGCTGTACTACCCGTGGATCAAGGTCTTCGACCCGTCCACCGGCAGGAACCGCTTCGTGCCCCCGAGCGGCCACATGCTGGGCGTCTGGGCCAGGAACGACGCCGAGCGCGGTGTGCACAAGGCGCCGGCGAACGAGGTGGTGCGCGGGGCGATCGAGCTGCAGACCAACGTCACCAAGGGGGAGCAGGACCTGCTCAACCCGATCGGCGTCAACTGCATCCGCGCCTTCCCCGGGCGAGGCCTGCGGATCTGGGGTGCGCGGACGCTCTCCTCCGACCCGGCCTGGAAGTACATCAACGTCCGACGGCTCTTCAACTACCTGGAGGAGTCCGTCCTGTTGGGCACCCAGTGGGTGGTGTTCGAGCCCAACGACCCGTACCTGTGGAACACCATCCGGCGCAACATCTCGGCCTTCCTGACCGAGGAGTGGCGCAAGGGCGCGCTCTTCGGGGCGACGGCGAACGAGGCCTTCTACGTCAAGTGCGACGCGGAGACGAACCCCCCGCAGTCGATCGACTCCGGCCAGGTGGTCTGCGAGATCGGGATCTGCCCGGTCAAGCCCGCCGAGTTCGTGATCTTCCGGCTGGCGCAGTTCTCCGACAGCACCAGCCTCGTCAACGAGTGAGTGCCCCCACCTCCTCCCCGAGTAGCGAAAGGCGGTAGCAGCAGATGGCCGACTCCGGTGACACGCTCGCCACACACACGTTCAAGGTCCAGCTCGGCAGCATCCAGGTGGAGACGGTGCAGGAGGTCTCCGGCCTGAGCATGGAGCTGGACACCATCGACATCGTCCAGGTCAACGCGCAGGGCAAGCTGATCATCCGCAAGCTGCCCGGCGCCCGCAAGGGCGGCGAGGTGACCATCACCCGCGGCATGGACCAGGCCAGCAGCTTCACCACCTGGATCAAGCAGACCTTCGAGAACGGCGACGTCACCGCGGCCCGCCAGCAGCTCAGCATCATCTTCACCGATGCCAAGGGCGGCCAGGACCGCACGATCAACCTCAAGAACGCCTGGGCCAGCAAGTGGGAGGGCCCGGGCCTGAAGGCCGGCGACGGCTCCCCGGCGACCGAGAAGGTCACCATCGTCTTCGAGGACATCGAGTTCCAATGAGGCGCGGTGGTGGTGCCGGCCCCGCCGGGGACGTCGGGGACATGGCGGCGGACGGTGCGCGGTTCGGTCCGGGTGGCCCCCGTGGGGCGAGTTCGTCGTCGGGTTCGTCGGGGGGCTCCCCGGGCGGCGGGCAGGAGCGGATCAGGACGGAGTTCGAGTTCGAGCTGCCGCGTGGCTACCTGGACGCGGCGGGCACCGTGCACCGCCACGGCGCGATGCGACTGGCCACCGCCCGCGACGAGTTGACGCCGCTGGTCGACCTGCGGGTCAAGGAGAACCCGGCCTACCTGTCCGTGGTCCTGCTGGGCCTGGTGGTCACCCGGATCGGGACGATCACCGAGGTGCACGCCGGCATCGTCGAGCAGCTCTTCGCGTCCGACCTGGCCTTCCTCCAGGACTTCTACCAGCGGATCAACGCGGAGGGTCACACCCGGGCCGCGGTCGTCTGCCCGGCCTGCCAGTCGCCGTTCGAGATCGACCTGGCGGGTGGGCGCCTGGGGGAATCGTGACGTACGCGACCGATCGGCTCCACGAGGAGATCGCGTACATCGCCTACCACTTCCACTGGCCGCAGGAATCGATCCTCGACCTCACCCACGCGCAGCGTGCTCGGTGGGTCCGCGAGATCGCCCGGATCAACACCCGGATCAACGAGAGATGAGGGACGGATCGTGACGGTGCGGGACCGGCTGGGGCGACTGTGGCTGCCGTCGCGCCCGCGACCTCGTCCGGCCGCGGGGGAGGGAGCTTCGGCGGGTGTCGGTGCTGCGGAGGCAGCCCCGGCGCTGCCTGCGGACGGGGGCTGGCGTGCCGTCCCGGTGCTGCGGCGCGCGCTGGCCGATCCGGCGCCGATCTCGGACCCGAACGGCTTCCGGGACTCGCTGACCACGCATCAGAGGCCCACGCTGACGCGTGCGCCGGGCCACCTCATCACGCCGATGGCTCCGTCGGGCCTGCTGCACGGCCTGGCCCGGCCGGTGGCCGGCCGGCCGGTGCAGCGGGCCGCGGCGGGATCGCTGACCTGGCTGCGACCGCCGGCCGATGAGGTGGGCGCAGTGGGTGATGTGGGCGAGATGGGTGAGCTGGCCGGATTGGACGAGGTGCGTGGGGCGCGGCTCCCGGGCGAGGTCGCCGGTTCGGGCGGGGCTCGCCCGGGGGAGCGCGGGAAGCTGCCCCGGCTGGCGGTGGCGCGGGCGGCGGTGAAGCCTGTGGGTGAGAGTGCCGTGGACTCGTGGGGGTCCGGTCGCATGACGGTGGCGCGCTCCACGGTTCTTCCCGCGCGGCGGTTGCCAGCGCGGGGCGGTGGAGCGGGTGGAGGGGTGGGCGGTGTCGCGCTGCCGCCTCCTGGGGACGCAGCCGCGGCTGCGGGGGTGCCGGCGGGGGTGGTTGGGCCGGTGGGCGGTGGTCCGACGGGGGCCGTTGCGCCGGTGGCACCAGCGGCACCAGCGGCGGTTCAGCGTGCTGTGAACACCGGTGGGTTCGGGCTGCCGTTGCCGTCGCTGCCGGCCACCGCGCGACCGGTCACTCCTACCCGAGCCGGCACTCCGACGCCGACGCCGACGCCGACGCCGACGCCGACGCCGATGCCGATGCCGACGCCGATGGCGATGCCGACGCCGACTCCGTCGTCGGCGCCCCGGGACGCGGCTGGTGCCCGGACCGCGCCAGTGGCCGGTCCGGCAGCGGAGCCCGGCCGCGCCGCAGCCCGGCGTCCGGGTCTGGGGAGGCCGCTCGACCCCTCCCGGCCGGACGCAGCCGCCCTGCCGTCGGCGGCCCCGGGGAACTCGGCGACCCCTGCGCCGACGTCGCTGCCAGGCAGGGCCGTTCAGCGAGCCGCTGCGGAAGGCCCGGCGCAGGTGGTGCACTTCGCCGGCGACGCTCCCGTCACCGGCGCAGCCCAGCCGCTCCCGCTCTCCGATCTTCCCCCGGTGAAGCCGGGAGCCGGTCGGCCGGTAGCAGTGGAAGGGCCGGTGCCGGTTGCTCGACTCGACGTTCAGCGAGCCTCATCCGGCTCGGACGGCGACGGCGGTGGCACGGTGCTCGGCAGTGGACCAACCCCCCTTCCGGTCGCCGCTGTTGGGCCGCACCCCTCGTCCCCCGACCTGCCGTCTGCCCTGACCCCGGTCCTCCGCACGGAGGCGGCGACGGCCACCCCGCCACCGCCGAACGGCGGTTCAAGGCGCCGTGCTCAGTCGTCCGAGCCCAGCACGCGGGAAGCGGTCGTGCGCCCGAGCAGTGCAGGCCCGACCCCCGCCGCCGACGCGGCCCTGCCGGTCCAGCGGGTGGCGGCCAGTGACACCACGCCGGCCGCGCCGCCCGCGCTGACGTTGCGTGGGGGCGCTGTCGACCACGCCCTGGTGGGTGGGAGCCCCCGGCCTGGGCGCACGGAGGACACTGTGGACACCGCAAGTGCCCTACGGAAACCGCAGGTTCGACGGAATGCGGACGAGCGCACGACCGGCGTGGCGGCGGGAGGTGTCGGAGCGGGGCCGGTGGAGTCGCGTGTGGAGGTGCAGCGGGTCCGGTCCGAGGCGGAGGTGGCGCCGCGTCCGGCGGGACCGGGGGTACCCGTAGGGTCTGCCGCCGCCCCAAGGTCCGCCGCGCCGCTGACTGTTCTGCGGCTGCTCGCCGATCGGCCGCTGCGTCCCGTGCTCGCGCACGAGCCGTCGCCGCGCACTGACCCGGCACCCGTCGTGGCACCCCTGCGGTGGGTATCGCGGGAGCCGGAGCCGGAGCGGGAGATCGCAGCGGGCGCCGGCGGGAGTGGTGCGGCCGGCGCAGCTGCAGTGACGGGGTCCACCACAGCTGCTCCCGGTGGCGGTGATGCGACCCCGAGTCCGGCGCGGAGGTCCGGTGGGGAGCGGGTAGCACGGTCCGGCGGAAGGCGAGTACCGGGACTGGTCCGGCGCGCGCTGGGTGTCGCCGACGCGCTGGGTGTGGTCGCGGGGCGGGCGGCGGTACAACGGACGTCGGACGGCTCTGCGTCGCGCAAGCGTCCGGCGCCGGCCGCGGACCCGATGACGGTCCAGCGGAAACAAGGGCATGACGAGCGGACGCCCGGCCGGGCATCGGTGGTGGCGCGGCGGGTGGCGGACAGTCCACCGGCCGGCGCCGGCGCGGGGGCAAGCCCGAGTCCGGGCGCGAGCCCAAGTGCGGGTGCGGGTGCGGGCCCAGGCGGGGGCGCAGGTGTGGGCGCAAGTCCCAGTCCGAGTCCGGGCGCGGGCCCAGCCGCGCGAGCCGGTCAGCCGTCGCAAGCCGCACTGGCACCGGCGGCGGGGCCGGCCCCGCCGCGCGTGGTGCCGGGTACGTCCGGCCCCGTGGCACTCCTCGCGGCTGCCCCGCACGTCGGTGGCGCGCCCGGCCTGTCCGCCCGAGCCTCCCGACAGCCGGTCGGCCCGGTGACTGGAGCGCCCAGCGGACCTGCGGTGGGTCCAGCGCCCGCGCCATCACCGTCACCCGCGCCAGCGCCCGCGTCGCCGGTCTCCGCGCCGGTGGGCTTCGCGGTGCAGCGTGCCGTGGTGCCCGTGCCCGTGCCCGTGCCCGCGCCGGCCGGACGCCTCGTGCAACGGGCTGAGCGCCTTCCGGCCCAGCCAGCACCGCCGCCCGCGTCACCGCACTCCGCACCGCTGGGCTTCGCGGTCCAGCGGGCCGTGGCGCCCCCGCCCCCGGCGGCCGGACCCGTCGTGCGACGGGATCCGCGCCTTCCGTCCGTCGCGGCAGCGGCGCTCCCGGTGGCACGGCCTGCGCCTGCGCCGGCGGGTCCCGGGGCCGGTCTGCCGTCCCCCGCCGTCGTCGTGCTGCGCGCTCCACGGCGGGACGCCACCCCCTACCGGCCGGAAGCCACCCGCGCCGATCTCCCGCCCGACACCGCGCCGGGTCAGCCGCGTCGGCCCGGGCTCCCGTCGACGCCCCGGAGCCGGACGGCGGCGGTGCCGGAGGGGGCGGCCGGTAGCCGGCCGGTGCCACCGCACACCAGGGCGTCGGCCGCCGTCCCGGTGTCGGGTGCGCCGGGTGCGGGGGCACTGCCCGGTCAGGCGGTCGACGCCGCCGGGTCGGGGCCGCTGAGCCGCGAGCAGGTGGACCAGCTGGCGCGCCGGCTGGTCGATCCGGTCAGCCGGTTGCTGCGCGCGGAACTGCGGCTCGGCCGGGAGCGGGCCGGGCGCCTGCTGGACGGTGGCCGATGAGATCGCAGACGCAGCACGACGACCCGGGCACCAGCGTCCACTTCCGCCTGCAGATCGACGGCATCGACCTCGGGCACTTCACCACCTGCTCGGGGCTGAGCGCCCAGGTGGAGGTGGAGCAGCGCGTCGAGGGCGGCAACAACGGCTTCGTCTGGCAGCTGCCGACCCGCGTCACCTTCCCCAACGTCACGCTCACCCGCCCGCTGACGTCGGACTCCGCCAAGGTGACCAGGCTCCTCGTCGGGCTGCCGCAGCACGTCACGCGGGGCACCGCGCAGATCTCCGCACTGCGCCCGAACCTGCTGGACGTGATCGCCGAGTGGTCGCTGCGCGACGTGCTGGTGGTCGGCTGGACGGGTCCGTCCTTCGACCCGGCCCAGTCGCAGGCCGCGACCGAGAGCATCGAACTGGCCTACCACGGCTTCCTGCACTGAGCCGGTCCCCGTGGTCCGGCCGCCCCACCAGCCCCAGCCCACCCCAGCTTCACCCCCGTCCCACCACTCGTCGTCCACCCGTGAGGAGTCACCCGCGATGCCCTCCCCGGCCCGTGCCACGCTGACGGCGTACGAGCCCCCCAAGCGGCCCGGCCAGCCGCCCGGCGAGGCGCTGGGCACGGTGGCGTTCCAGTTCAACCCGCACACCCTCGCGCTGCGCAAGGGCGCGGGGTGGGTCACGCACCCGAGCCGCGCCGCGCACCAGGTCGGCGCGCCGGAGTTCACCGGGGCGCTGCCGCGCCGGGTCGGCGTCGAGCTCTTCCTCGACGCCACGGCGACCCATGACACGGCCGTGCAGCGGAGCGTCGAGACGCTGCTGGGCTGGTGCGCGCCCACCGCCCGCAGCATCGCGGCCAAGGCGCCCTGCGCGCCGCGGGTCCGGTTCTCCTGGGGCTCGTTCGACAGCGCCTCCTTCTTCGGCTACCTGGAGGAGGTCAGCGCGACGTACACCCTGTTCGACGCCAACGGCACCCCACTGCGGGCTACCTGCGACGTCCAGCTGACCGAGGCCGGTGACCCGACGCCGCGCCAGAACCCGACCTCCGGCGCGCCGTTCGCCCGCCGGGTGCACCGGTGGGTCGCCGGCGACTGCCTGGAGCTACTGGCCTACCGGGAGTACGGGGACCCGGCCGCCTGGCGGCTGATCGCGCAGGCGAACGGGATCGACGATCCGCTGCGTCTGCGCCCCGGGACCGAGGTCCTGGTGCCGGCCGCCGACGAGGCAGGGGGTCGCTGAGCCCCATGACCGTGGGAACGAACACCACCGCCTTCGTCATCGGGACGCCGCATCCGTTGCCGCCGCCCTGGGACGAGGTGCCGGTCGACCTGCACGTGGAGGAGGGTGCCGGTCTGCCGGCCGTGGCGCAGCTGCGCTTCCCGGATCCGGACCGGGCCCTGCTGGCGGCGACCGGGATCGGGATCGGCACCGCGGTGACCATCCGCGTGCGACCGGGTGAGGAGCCCACCGCGCCGGCCCTGTTCAGCGGCGAGGTGGTGGCGCTGGAGGCGGAGTTCGACGGCCAGGGCAGTTTCACCACCGTGCGCGCCCTGGACCTGTCCCACCGGCTGCGGCGCGGTCGCCACATCGCGGGCTTCCCCGGGCGCAAGGCGTCCGAGATCGCGGCCGATCTGGCGGGCCGGGCCGGGATCCCGCTGGGACGGATCGACGAGACCGCGACGGTGTACCCGCTGCGCACCCAACCGAACGTGTCGGACTGGGAGTTCCTGGGCGCGCTGGCGGAGGAGAACGACCGGGAGGCGGGCGTGGCGGACGGCCGGTTCTTCTTCCGCTCACCCGAGCCCGCGGCCTCGGCGCCCGGGCCGTCCACGGCGGCGGCGCAGAGTCCGTACGTGATCGAGATGGGGGAGAACGTGCTCTCGATCCGCTCCTCGGTGACCTCGGTGAACCAGGTCGGCGCGGTGCGGGTGCGCGGCTGGGACGTCCAGCAGAAGAAGGGGCTGCTCTCCGAGCGGACGGTGCGCGCCGGCGCCGGGCCGCTGCTGGGGCTGGACTCCCCGAAGGTCGTGGCGCCGTTCCCCGCCGCGCACCTGCTGGTCACCGACGTGCCCTACCGTACCGACGCCGAAGTCCAGGCGGTCTCGGCGGCGTTGGCGGCGCAGCTGGCGGCGGCCGTGGCCGAGCTGGAGATCACCGTGCTGGGCAATCCGCGGCTGCGGATCGGGACGCCGATCTCGCTGATCGGCGCCGGCGCCCCCTTCGACGGCAAGTACACCGTCACCGCCAGCCGTCACAGCGACCGCCCGGGGCTCGGCTACGAGACCTGGGTGACCGTCAGCGGGCGTCAGGACCGCACCTCCCACGGGCTGGCCGCCGGCGCCTGCGCGCCGGCGAGGTCGGCGCGGGTCCCGGGGGTCGCCATCGGCGTGGTCACCGACATCCAGGCGCCCGAGGAGTGCGCGGGACAGGGCTGGGTGCGGCTGTCCTTCCCCTGGCTCTCGGAGGCGGCCGGCCAGGAGCCCGGCTACGTGAGCGACTGGGTGCGCACCGTCCAGCTGGGCGGCGCGGGGGGTGGCGGCGTCTTCAGCCCGGAGGTGCACGACGAGGTCCTGGTCGCCTTCGAACAGGGCCTGCTGGAGCGGCCGGTGGTGATCGGCGGCCTCTACAACGGGGTGGACGCGCCGACGCCCGACGACAGCCTGGAGCTGGTCGACAAGTCCACCGGCAAGCTCAACCGGCGCTCCTTCGCCTCCCGCGGCGGCCACCGGATCGAGCTGCTCGACGCCGCCGCCGGGCCGGCGGGGGTGCGGCTGCGGACCCACGAGGACCGGCTCAGCATCCACCTGGACCAGCAGGAGACGGTGATCACCGTGCACAGCGACGGGAAGGTCACCGTCACCGCCGCCGAGGAGGTCACCGTGTCCGGCAAGGGCATCACCCTCGACGCCGGCGCCGGCGCGCTGACCCTGACCGGCGAGTCCGTCACGGTCTCGGGCAGCAGTGGGATCAGCCTGGACGGCGGCCCCGAATGCACCATCAAGGGCGGCCTGGTGAAGATCAATTGAGGACACCGGAGACACCAGGGACGCCAGCGACCCGAGCGACCCGAGCGACCCCCGGTACGGCCGGTACCCCCGGTACGGCCGGTCGCCGTGGCAGCGGGTGGCCCGGTGGCTGAGCAGTTCGTCGGATCCGGCTGGGCCTTCCCGGTGCGCACCGGCTCCTCGGGTGGCATCGCCCTGGTCACGGGCGAGCGCGAACTCACCGAGTCCATCACGCTGATCCTGGCCACCGCGCCCGGGGAGCGGCCGATGCGCCCGGAGTTCGGCTGCGCGGTGCACGAGCACGTCTTCGCCCGGGCGGACGAGGACACCGCGGGCCTGATCGCGTACGAGGTCCGCCGGGCGCTGGACCGCTGGGAGCCGCGCATCGAGGTCGAGGACGTCGAGGTGTCCTTCGACACGCAGGACAGCGGCACCCTCTACATCGACATCCGGTACACCGTCCGCGGCACCAACAGCCCGCGCAACCTGGTCTTCCCGTTCTACGTGATCCCCCTCCACGACGACACCCGCGGCGGCGACCCCGCAGGCGGTCAGGACGTCCCGCACCCCCAGGAGAGTGACCGCTGATGGCCCTGCCCGCCCCCGACCTCGACGACCGGCGCTTCCAGCACCTGGTGGACGAGGCGAAACGATTCATCCAGCAGCGCTGTCCCGAGTGGACCGACCACAACGTCTCCGACCCCGGCGTCACCCTGGTCGAGGTCTTCGCGCACATGGTGGACCAGGTCCTCTACCGCCTCAACCGGGTGCCGGAGAAGAGCCACCTGGCCTTCCTCGACCTGATCGGCGTCACCCTCTTCCCGCCCAGCGCGGCCGAGGCGGAGCTGACGTTCTGGCTCACCACCCCGCAGGCGGCGCCGGTGGCGCTGCGCCGGGGCACCGAGGTGGCCACCGTGCGCACCGACACCGAGGAGGCGGTGGTCTTCGCCACCACCGACGACCTCACCGTGGTGCCCTGCAGCCTCACCCAGGTGCTCACCCAGGCGGCGGACGGGCGGCCGGTGGAACGCGGTGCGGACCTGCTGAACGGGCAGGACGTCGCCTGCTTCGCCGCGGTGCCCGGCGCCGGCGACGCCGTGCTCTTCGGACTCTCCGCGGCGGTGCCGGGCTGCGTGGTGGCGCTGCGGCTGGACAGCAGGGCCCGCGGGGTGGGCGTCGACCCGCGCCGCCCGCCGCTGCGGTGGGAGGCCTACGACGGCAGCGACTGGCAGCCCTGCGAGGTGGGGCAGGACGGCACCGGCGGCCTGAACAAGCCGGGCGACGTGCTGCTGCACGTGCCCCACGGGCACGCGCCGGCCGCCTTCGCCGGGCACCGGGCCGGCTGGCTTCGCTGCCGGGTGGTGGCGCCCGAGGCGGACCAGCCGGGCTACTCCCTGTCGCCCACCGTCCGTCGCGCCTCCGCGTTCACCATCGGCGGCACGGTGGCCGCGGTGCACGCCGAGACGGTGGCGGGGGAGGTGCTGGGCGAGTCCGCGGGCGTCCCCGGACAGCGCTTCACGGTCAGTCGGCCGCCGGTGCTGGCCCAGCGGGAGCCGCTGGTGGTGGAGGTCCTGGAGGACCAGGACTGGACCGGGTGGAGCCGGATCGAGGCGTTCGGCGCCTCCACCCCGCAGGACCGCCACTTCCGGCTCGACCCCACCACCGGGGAGATCACCTTCGGGCCGGCGGTGCGCGAGCGGGACGGCTCGCTGCGCCAGTACGGCGCGGTGCCGGCCAAGGGCGCCCGGATCCGGGTGCGGCGCTACCGCACCGGTGGCGGCCGCCGGGGCAACGTGGCCCCGCGCACCCTGACGGTCCTGCGCAGCTCGATCCCGTTCGTCTCCCGGGTGGAGAACCGGGCGGCGGCCGCGGGCGGCGTGGACGGCGAGACGGTGGAGAGCGCCAAGCTCCGCGGTCCCCTGCACCTGCGCGCGGGGGACCGCGCCGTGACCGTCTCCGACTACGAGCTGCTGGCCCGGCGGGTGGCCCCCGCCGCGGCCCGGATCCGCTGCCTGCCGGCCGGGGAGGGCGCGGACGCGGGGGGCGTGCGGGTGCTCGTCGTCCCGCAGGTCGCCGCGGCGCAGGGCGGTGACCGGCTGCGGTTCGAGCAACTCGTGCCGCCGGAGGGCATGTTGGCGGCCATTGCCGACCACCTGGACGCGTGCCGGCCGATCGGCGCCCGGGTGCTGGTCCAGCCCCCGTACTACCAGGGCGTCACCGTGGTCGCCCGGCTCGTCGCCGAACGGGCCGAAGCGGCCGGGCGGGTGCGCGAACGGGCGCTGGCGGCGCTGTACGACTACTTCGACCCGCTGACCGGCGGCTCCCAGGGCGCCGGCTGGCCCTTCGGCCGCCCGGTCCAGAGCGGCGAGGCGTACGCGGTGCTGCAGCGGGTGCCGGGCGTGGAACTCGTCGAGGACGTCAGGCTCTTCGCCGCCAACCCGCTCACCGGCGAGCGCGGCGCCCCGGGCGACCGGGTCGAACTGGACCCGCACGCGCTGGTCTTCTCCTACCAGCACCAGATCAGGGTGGACGAGCGGTGAGCGTCCCCCGCCCCGCGGGGCGCCGGTACGCCGTCCCGGGCCTGGCCACCCCGCACCCGCTCGGCGAGCGGCTCCCGGGCCCGTACGCGGACGACGACTTCACCGGACGGTTCGTCGCGGCCTTCGACGAGGTGCTCGCACCGGTGTTCTGCGTGCTGGACTGCCTGGACGCCTACTGGAACCCCGCGCTGGCACCGGAGGACTTCCTGGACTGGCTGGCGCACTGGGTGGCCGCCGACCTCGGCGACCAGCCGCCGGCGGCCCGCCGCGCCGCGGTGGCCTCGGCGACGGACCGTCACCGCCTGCGCGGGACCGCCCGAGGCCTGGCCGAGCAGGTCCGGGCGGTGCTGGGAGGGGACCCGCAGGTGAGCGAGAGCGGCGGCGCGGCCTGGTCCGCCGAACCGGGTGGACCGCTGCCCGGCTCCCCGCAGCCGTGGCTGCGCCTGCGGGTGCGGCTGTCGAGCACGGACCGCGCCACGGTGACCCGGCTGCTGGCGCCGCTGGTGGAGGCCAACCGGCCGGCGCACGTCCCCTGGACGGTCGAACTCATGGAAGGTGGCAGCGGTGCGGACCTGTGAGCAGTGCGGCGCGCGGACCGGCGCGGGCGACGACTTCTGCGGAGGGTGCGGCGCCTTCGTCGACTGGCAGGAGCCACCCGCGGCCACCGCGGGCCCTGCCGACGGCGTGGCGCCGGACGCCGCGGCCGTCCAGCCCTCCGAGCCTCCG
>NZ_BAAALF010000001.1:56828-57145 GCF_039528135.1 Kitasatospora nipponensis
CTGGTGCCGCCGGAGCAGCCGGTCGAGCCACTTCAGCCGGTCCAGCCACTCCGGCCGGTGCCGCCGGTCCAGCCGGGGCTGCCGACGGCCCGCCCCGCCGCCCGGGCCGTCGCCGTGGACGACCACGTCGCGAGCCCCGACGACGTGCTCTGCACGGCCTGCGCGACCCCGAACCCGGTCGGTCGCGCCTTCTGCCGCCGCTGCGGCACGCCCCTGGCACCGGTGGCGCCACCGGGCCGGCCGGGCTGGTGGCGGCGGAGGCGGGGGTGGGGGGAGAGTGGCTGGCCGGGGCGCCCGGCTGCCGCGCGCCCGCGGGG
>NZ_BAAALF010000001.1:57155-176629 GCF_039528135.1 Kitasatospora nipponensis
TGGCAGAGTCGCCGGCGGCGCCGCCGGCTCGCCCGCCGACGGCGGGGCGGACGGCTGAGGCGGCTGGTCACCCGGCTGCTGGTGCTCGCGCTCCTGGTGGCGCTGGCCTACGGCGCGGTCGCGCAGGGCCCGCGGCTGGTCAGCGCGGTGCGGGACCGCTTCACGCCGCCGACCCCGGTGAACGCCGCCTCGGTGCGGGCCTCCAGCGAAGCCCCGGGCCACCCGGCCGCCGCCGCGGTCGACGGCACCTGGGACCACTACTGGGCACCGGTGGATCCGCCGTCGGGTCCCCCCGTCGGGCAGTGGCTGGAGGCGGACTTCGCCCAGCCCTTCCGCCTGGTCGACCTCGTGGTCAACTCCGGTTCCTCGGCGCACCAGGACGAGTTCCTGACCCAGGCGCGACCGGCCGACATCGAGATCACCGCCTGGGGCGGGGACGGCCGCGTGGTCCACAAGTCCGTCCGCCTGGAGGACAAGCCGGACTCGCAGACCGTGCAGCTGCCGATCGCCGGCGTCGTACGGATCCGGCTGACGGTCCAGTCGACCTACGGGATGCAGCCGGGCCGGCTGGTGGCCCTGGGCGAGGTCGAGTTCTACCAGCGGAGCTGACCCGGTCAGTTGCTCAGGGTCAGCGAGTGCAGCATCCCCTCGTACTCCTGGCGGGCCCGCTCGCCCGCCGCGACGTCGCCCGCCCGGTGGGCGGCGGCGATCAGCACCCGCCAGGAGGCGTCGCGGAAGCGGTCGAGGTCCAGGCTGCGCCGGGCGGCTGTGGCCGAGGCGTCGAAGTGGTCGAGTCCCAACTCCACCTCGGCCAGGGCCTGGTAGGCCTCCGCCGCCAGGTTGCGCAGCCGGGCGCGTTCGGTGACGACCCACTCGGCCGGGCCGTCCTCCGGCAGCAGGTCCCCGGTGTACAGCCGCACGGCCGCCTCCAGCAGCTCACCCCCCTGCGGCGCGGGCAGCGGGCGCGCGTGCCGCCAGCGCCGGACCGCGCGCTCGAACTCCTGCACGTCGCAGCGCACATCGGGCTCCGCGGCGAGCCGGTAGGAGGCGCCGTAGCGCACCAGGAACCGCGCCGAGCCGCGACGGCTCTGCGGTTCCAGGAAGGTCCGCAGCCGGGAGACCGTCACCTGAAGGTTGCGGATCCCCTGCTCGGGGGGGAGACCGGGCCACAGCGCGTCCAGCAGGTGGTCCCGGTGGAGCGCGGCGCCCGCGTGCATCGCCAGCAGCCGCAGCAGCGTGCCGGCCTTGGGACGGACACCCGACAGGTCGAGCTCCACGCCACCGCGCTCGATCCGGAAACCGCCCAGGCAGTGGAACCCCAGCGGGCCCGAAACGGCCACCGTCCCCGCCCGGTTGGCCACCGCCGTGGCCCCGCGGCCGGTGGCGTGACCCGCCGCGTGGCCGGCACCGGGCTGCCCGACCGCCGCGACCGCACCGACCGCCGCGACTGCACCGACCGTCGCGACCGCACCGACCTGCCCGACCGCTCCGACCGGCCCGACGCCCCTGCGGGTCCCGCCGGGCGAGGGCGTGCCGGCGGGCTCGGTCGGCTCGCCGGGCCCGCCCAGCACCACCGCGCGGGTCTGCAGCGCGAGCTCCAGCGCCCGCGGCCGCCCCCAGAGTTGGGCGAGCCGCACCTCCTCGGCCGAGAGCCGCTCGGCCTCCTCCTGCTCGCCGAGCCCGTGGTGGGCCCGGGCGGCCAGGGAACGCCAGTGTCCGTAGGCGATGCCCTGGATGCCCTGCCGGGCCAGGAACCGGCCGTAGCCCAGCGCGGCGTCCCGCGCCGTGCGCAGGTCCGACTGCTCCAGGCACAGGCGGCCGAGGGTGAGCAGGATCTCCGGCGGCCGCCCGCCCGCCTGTCCGGCGCTCAGCCCGTCCTGCTCCATCCACCGTGCCGCCTCCTGCGGCAGGCCCAGGCTCAGCAGGGCGTCGATCAGCAGGGCCTGCGCACGGACCCACAGGGCGCTGTCCTGCCGGACACCGACCCGCTCGACCAGCGCGCACGCCTCCCGGGCCGTCTCCACGGCCTGCGCCGTGCGCTCCTGGGCCAGTTCGAGGCGACCGCGGGTCAGCAGGCCGACCGCCGACTCGGGGCCGCGCCCCCACGGGGCCAGCAGCGGCGCGCAGGGCCGGTGGAGGCGGGGCAGATCGTCCTCCTCGGCCCGCATCAGCGTGCGCAGGTTGGTCCAGAACACCATCTCGTCCAGGAAGGCGTCCTGCGGGCAGTCCGCCAGGGCGCGGCGGGCCTGGGCCGCCGCGGCCGCCGCCGACCGGCCGGCCCGGCACTCCTGCACCCCGCGCAGGGTGGCCAGCACGCGGCGCACCTCGGGGACCCCCCGCCCGCGGCCGTCGAGCCGGGCCACCCGGCGGTCCAGTTCCCCCGGCGCCGTCTGGTCGGCCAGCACGGTGACCAGCGCCCGGGCCTCCAACCGCAGGGCCAGGTCACCGCCGTCCAGTTGGCGGACCGCGCCGTCCAGCACCCGGCGTGCCTCGGGCAGCGAACCGGAGGCGGCCAGGGCGTCGGCCAGTCGCTCCGCGACCTGGGCCTGCTGGAAGGGGCCCCGGGCGTGCCCGGCCGCCTGGGTCAGGTGTCCCACCGCCGCCCTGACGTCGGTGCGGCCCTCGGCGGTCCCCAGTTCGCGCAGCAGCGTCAGCAGGGCCTCCGGGTCGGGCTGGGGTTCGTACAGGGCGCGGGTCAGGTACCGCACCGCGGCCTCGGAGCGTCCCGCCGCGGCCGCCGCGCGGCCCGCCGCCCGCAGGATCTCCAGGGCCCAGCCCTCGCCGACCGGATCGGCCAGCAGCAGCTGGTGCACCGCCTCCTCCTGCCGTCCGCCGGAGCGGTACAGCACGCGGGCCGCCCGGACCCGCAGCGTGCTGGCGGTTCCCGCCGGCAGGAACCGCGCGATGGCCGCCCCGACGACCGGGTGCCGGAAGGCGAGTTGACGCCGGTTGAAGAGCACCCGGGCCTGGATCAGCCGGTCCGCGGCCTGCACCGCCGCCGCGTGCGCGAGCGGCACGACGGCCGCCGCCAGGGCCAGGTCCGCGCCGTCGCCCAGGACCGCGACGGCCCGCGCCAGGGCGAGGGCGTCCATGCCCAGGCGTTGCAGCCGCCCCTCCACGTCCTGCGCGATCGCCTGCGGCACGTGGGCCAGCAGGTCCACGGGACTCTGGGCGGACACGTCGCGGCGGGCGAGCTCGCCGAGCAGCCCGCGCAGCATCCGGGGGTTGCCGCCGGTCGCCTGCCGGCAGGCGAGCACGAAGCCCGGGTGCGGCTCACCGTCCAGGACGGTCCGCACCAGCCGGGCGACCTCCTCCGTGCCGAGCCCGGACAGCTCGGTGCGCAGCAGGTGGTCGGCCACGTCCTGGAACGCCTCCGGGTGGCAGACCGGTTCGCCGGCGCGCACCGCGACCACCAGGACCAGCGGCAGCCGCACGGCGAGGTGGACCAGCTGGCTGATCGCCTGGAGCGAGGACCGGTCGCACCACTGGAGATCGTCGACCACCAGCAGCAGCGGGGAGCGGGAGGCCGCCTCGTCGAGCCGGCGGTAGAGCGTGACCAGGGCTTCGAAGAGCCCGGCCTCGGAGGCGCGGCCGCCGTGCGGGACCGGATCCAGGTCCGGCACCCCCGTGAACCCCGGGGTGGCGAGCTGCAGGGAGGCGAGGACCTGCCGGGCCACCCCGAGCGGCTGCCCCCGGTCCTGCGGGTGGCACCGGCCGCGGGCGACGGTGAACCCGAGCCGCCGGGCGCGGGCGGCCGCCTCGACCAGGAAGGCGGTCCGGCCGATGCCCGCCTCGCCCTCCACCAGCAGCGCACCGGTCTGCCCGCCCAGCGCGGCCCGCAGCGCCCGCTCGACCGACGCCATGGTGGCCGCCCGTGACGATCCGCCGGCCTCCGCCCGGGACACCTGACGGGGTGGCCCGGCGTCGCTCCCGGTGGCGGCCGCCGCAGGGGCCGCGAGCGGTCCGCGCGGCCCGGACGTGGTCGACCCCTCGGGAACGGTGAACCGATGATGCGTCAAGTCAACAACCTCGCGCTGTCTGAGCGTCAGATGGGCGCCAACGGGACGTGCCAGCCGACCTTAACCGACGGGTAACCTGATGTCATCGTTCTGTGACGGCCGGCTGACAGGGACGCCCCAAAGGCTCCACCGCGCACCCTCAGATCAGGCCCTCCCGCAGCGCGTACGCCACCGCGTGCGCGCGGTTGCGAAGCTGCAGCCGGCTGGTCACGTCGTGCAGCACGTTCTTGACCGTGCGCTCCGAGTACGCCAGTTCGTCGGCGATCTCCCGGGTCTCGCGACCCTCCGCCACCAGCCGCAGCACCTCGATCTCGCGCGGATCCAGGCCGGAGAAGGAGATCCCGCGCGGATCCAGGACCAGGCGTTGCAACCGGCCCACCTGACCGAGCAGCCGGCCCAGCAGGTCGGGCGGTACCGCCCCCTCGCCGCGCGCGGCGGCCGTGATCACCTGGGTGAGCCGCAGCGCGGTCACCTCGTGACGGCGGATCAGGCCCACCACCCCGCACTCCACGGCCGCGGCCAGTCCGGACTCCGCCACCCGTGCCACCACCAGGACCAGCTTGGCCGCGGGACTGCGCCGGCACAGCCGTCGCAACAGGGCCACCGTCGCCGGGTCCACGCGTTCGGAGACGATCAGCAGGACGTCGGCCTGCTCCTCCTCCGCCGCGTCCAGGACCCGCACCTCGGGACAGAGGCGCAACTGGCTGACCACCCCGGACTGCGAGATCAGGTCGTCGGCGTGGACGAAGACGGCAACGCGTTCCACAACGTTCCTCCAGGGGTCGGACGGTCGCCGTCGCCGGGCCGGGTGCCCACGGCGTACGCGGGCGCACCGGGCCCGCTCCGGCGAGGGGGCACTATTGTGCGAAGGCGAGTTGCCATGTCCCTAACAGCGTCCTAACGGTCCGTCAGCTCTGCCCCCCACCGTGCCCCTACGGGCGCTGTGAACGGCCCGCGACCTGCCTACATTCGGCCGGCATGACCGTAACCGCCCACTTGGATTCGCACTCCCTCTCGGTAGATCCGGGCAGCGCGCAGCGCACCACCCTGCACATCCGCAACGAGGGTGACATCGTCGAGTCCTACCGGCTCTCCGTCGTCGGGGCCGCGTCGGACTGGACCGAGCTGGAGCCGTCCGCTCTGACGCTCTACCCCGGCACCGACGGGACGGTCGCCGTGACCTTCCGGCCACCGCGCTCCCACCAGCTCGCCGCCCAGGAACTCGCCTACGCCGTCCGGGTGGTGCCCACCGAACGCCCGCAGGGCGCGACCGTCCCCGAGGGCGTGGTGCGGGTGCTGCCCTTCCACGAGCTCGACGTACGGCTGCTCCCCAAGTCGACGCAGGGGCGGTTGCGCGCGCGGTCCCAGGTCGGGATCGAGAACCGGGGCAACACCGCCGCCTCGGTGCTGCTCGCCGCCACCGACCCCACCGAGCGCCTGCGGTGCTCCCTCAAGCCGGCGGCGCTGGTCGTGGGACCGGGGGAGCGGGCGCACGTCGACCTGGCGGTCCGCGCCAGGAAGCGCCTGTGGCGCGGGCGGGCCAAGGTCCATCCCCACCAGGTCACGGTGGAGACCGGCGAGGGCACCGAGCCGAGGACGGCCACCCTGCCCGGCAGTTACGAGCAACTGCCGATCCTGCCGGGGTGGTTGTTCGCGGCGGTCGGCGCCCTCGCGGCCCTGGTCGCCCTCTGGTTCGCCCTGGTGCGGCCCACCGTGCAGTCGGCGGCCCGGCAGTCGGTCGACGCCCAGGTGAAGCAGGCCGTCCAGGCGGCCGTCAACCCGCCCGCGGTACCGGGCGCCGGCGGGCAGGCGCCCGCACCGGGCGGATCGTCGGCCAAGCCGCTCGCCGGCCCGGGGGCGAGCCCGGGGGCCGGGCACGCTCCGTCCGGCGGTACGTCGGGCGGTGCTTCCGGTGCTCCGTCCGCCGGTTCGGAGCCGGCCGGCGGCAACGGCACCCCGCCGCCCGGGCCCGGCGGCGGTGGTGGCACCAACGGCGGCGCGACGGCGGGCGCGGGCAGCGTCCAGGGGCAGTTCTCCACCCGCCTGGACACCACGGTCAAGCCGGGCAGCCACGGTGAGGCGACCTTCCAGGTCCCCGCCGACCGGATGCTGCTGATCACCGACATCGTGGCCGAAGCCCCGCAGGGGGACGAGGGAGTCCTCACCGTGAGCATCGACGGCACGGTCGTGAGCTCCCTCGCGCTGGAGAACTTCCGCGACCACGACAGCCACTGGGTCACCCCCGTCCAGGCGTCACCGAAGAGCAGGATCGTGCTGTCGGTGGCCTGCCGGAAGCCGGGCACCCCGCCCGACGCGTCCGCTTCGACGGCCTGCGTCGAGTCACTGTTCGTCAACGGGCAGGCGGTCGCACCGCCCTCGCCGTCCGGCTCGCCCTCACCGCACTGAGCGAGCGCGCCCGCCCCCGGCCCGCCGCGCGGGCGGGCGCGCTCCGCGAGGCCCTATCCCGCCACCTCGGTGGCGACCTGACCCGCCGTCACGATCGTGATCTCGCCCTCCCAGACGCAGCCGCACATCGAGGCGTCGGTGAGCGCGGGTACCCCGGCGACCAGGACCGTGGGCGAGCCGGGTTCCCACGGCCCGCTGACCACCGGAACGCAGGGCTGTGGCGTGAGGACCCCCAGGGACTCCAGCGTCGCGTTCACCGCGGGGTTCTCCGGGCTCACGCAGACGCCGAACGAGGGGATGTTGACCAGCGGCACGGCGTCGGCGACGGTCGCGATCGGACCTCCCTGGGCCGTCGCGTCCTCGCGCAGGACCGTCAGCGGCACCGGTCCCCCCTGGCCGAACGAGCACGTCACCGCGGCGCCGTGGACCACCAGCCTGCCCATGCTCCCGTCCTCCCCACCCTCGACGCGGCCGCGGGCGTGGTCCCGGGCGGACGGCGCGCCCGGCCGACAGCCGCCGACAGTACCCCCCGGCCCGTCGGCTGGGCACCCTGCGCGCACCGGCGGCCCGCCGTCGCCCCGCCCGCACGGTCCCGCGGAGCCAGTCGAACCCTGCCCCGACCGGTGCCCTCGCGACCGTTGCACCGCCGCCCGCCGGCGCACTTCGTTAGCCCAGACCGGTCTACCGCGTTTCTCCCAGATGATCCGATCGTTGGTCTGCTCGTGCGGTCGAGCGATGCCCCGCGGGCACGGGTCGACGGCAGCCTGTCCGTGCCCCGGGGGCCTGCGAACGGAGACTTCGTGCGAGTGACCGACCTCCAGCGGTGCGAGATCCGGCCCGGACGCCTCGTGGAGTGGACGCTGCATCCGAGGGTCGTCGAGGCCGCGAGCCGCCTGCCGGACGATGCCCGCCCGCCCGCGTACGTGCAGGAGTCCCACGTGCGAACGGCCCGGGCGGTCCGCCGGGCCGGCCTGTTCGTGCCGACCTGGCTCGGCACCGCGTTCGACATCCCGGGGCGGGTCGACCTCGACGTCCTCGAAGGCGCGCTGCGGGCCTGGACGCTGCGGCACGAGACGCTGCGCAGCGGGCTGCGCTGGGTCGGCGAGGAGATGCGGCGCTTCACGCTGGACGCCGACGCCGTCGCGCTGCACCGCGCGGAGGTCGGCGACTTCCCCGACGCGGTGGCGCTGACCCGGTACCTCCAGGACCGCTTCGACCACGCGGCGGACGCGCTCACCTGGCCGAACTTCATCTTCACCGCCGTCGTCAGGGACGACGGCACGAGTGTCTACCTGGCGTTCGACCACACCAACGTCGACGCGTACTCGCTCCAGCGCATCGCCGCCGAGATCCACGAACTCTACGCGGCGGGCCTCGAGGGCCGTGCCGTGGAGCGGACGCCGGTCGCCAGTTACGTCGACTTCTGCGCCACCGAGCGCGCGAGCGCCGACCGGATCGACGACACGCACGCGATCGTCGCGCGCTGGCGGGAGTTCATCCACCGGTGTGACGGCAGACTGCCGGCCTTCCCCCTCGACCTCGGCCTCGATCCCGAAGCGCCGTTGCCGAGGCAGAAGTTGATGGACGAGATGCTGGTGGACGCCTCCGACGCGGCGGCCTTCGAGGCGTACTGCCGGCCCTACGGCGGGAGCCTGAGCGGCGTCCTGGCGGCCACCGCACTCATCGTCGGCGAGGCGGGCGGGCAGCAGGTGTACCGCACCGTCGTGCCGTTCCACACCAGGGCGCACTCCCAGTGGGCGGACTCGGTGGGCTGGTACGTGGGCGGCGCGCCGATCGAGGTTCCGGTGGCGCGGGCGCCGGACTTCGACGGCGCGCTGGCGGCGGTCCGCACGGCGCTGCGGGAGAACCGGCCGTTGTCGCGGATGCCCATCGCCCGGGTGCTCCAGTTGCTGGGCTCGGACTTCCGGCCCACCTCCCCGGACCTGTACTCGATCGTCTCGTTCGTCGACGCGCGCGGCATCCCGGGAGCGGAGCGCTGGCAGGACCTCAAGGCCTGCGCGCTGCTGCGGGTTTCGTACGGCGACCAGGTGTGCGCGTGGATCACCAGGCTCCACGAGGGGCTGCAGTTCGCCAGCCGCTATCCGGACACCGGCGTCGCGGCGAAGAGCATGCGGCTGTACGTCGAGCGGCTGCGGGAGATCATCGTCTCGGTGGCGCGCGAAGGCGTGGCCCGGTCCGGATCGCCGGCGCGATCGGTGGGCACCGTCATCAGTCCCCGAAGGTTCAACTCCCGGCAGTCGGCTTCCCTCTTCAAAGAGTGAACATTGCGCTACCTCTTGACGATGGTTCAGACCACTACGAGACTCCCTCGGAGGCGCTCGCTCCCGATCACCTCTAGGAGTGAGTGCCTTGTGAACTGACTCGAAGGCCCCTCCCCACGGCGGCCGGGAGTCATGCTCCGAGGTGACACCTGCACTTCCTCGGGGCCGATCTGGCGTTCACTTCACGAACACAGGCGAGAGGACCCCCCACCTCATGCATCGCACCGTTCCTCCGAGTCGCAGGCCCTCCCATCCGGGGCGGGGGCACCGCACCGTGGCGTTGCTCGCCGTCCTCGCCCTGGCGCTCGCCGGGCTGCTCGGCCTGACGTCCACCTCCGGGACCGCGGCCGCCGCGTCCGGCGACTACACCCAGAGCGTCACCCCACTGGGCGCCTCGCAGGCCCAGATCACCTTCACCCCGACGACGCCGGCCCTGTACGTCGACGTCCACTACCTGATCAACGGCACGGGCCAGCAGAACTTCCGGATGACCGACGCCGCCGGCAGCTGGACCCGGACCGTCGGCTCGCTCACCACCGGCACGCTGGTCGAGTACTGGTTCACCTACGAGAAGAACGGCCCGCAGTACGACACCCCGCACTTCAGCTACACGCAGGGCGCCGCAGGCGGCCCGGGCCAGGTCGCCACACCGGCGTTCAGTCCGGCCGGCGGCTCCTTCCCGAGCGCCCAGTCGGTCACCATCACCGACGCGACGGCGGGTTCGACCATCCGCTACACCCTCGACGGCTCGCTGCCCACGGCGTCGTCGACCCTCTACACCGGGCCGATCACCGTCGCCGCCTCCGCCACCGTCCAGGCCGTCGGCTCCGCCCCCGGCCTGACCGACTCGCCCGTGGCCGCCGCCACCTTCACCATCGGCGGCTCGACGACCGGATGCCCGACGCAGTCCGACACCCCCGACTTCGGGCCGAACGTGCACGTCTTCGACCCCGGCATGTCCAGCGCCGCCATCCAGTCACAACTCGACGCCCAGTTCGCCCAGATGAAGGACACCACCACCGCGCAGTTCGCCGAGAACCGGGTGGCCGACCTGTTCAAGCCCGGCGTGTACACCGTGGAGGACAACGTCGGCTTCTACACCTCGGTCGCGGGCCTGGGGCAGAACCCGGACGACGTGACCATCAACGGCCACGTCACGGTCGACGCGTTCAACGCCTCCGACGCGGGCAACGCGACGCAGAACTTCTGGCGTTCGGCGGAGAACCTGGCCATCAACCCGGCCGGCGGCGACCGCTGGGCCGTGGCGCAGGCGGCGCCGTTGCGTCGTGTCGACGTCCACGGTGACCTGCAGCTCTACCCCGCCAGCTACGGCTGGGCGAGCGGCGGCTACCTGGCCGACACCAAGGTGACGGGCCAGGCGTCCTCCGCCTCGCAGCAGCAGTGGTACACCCGTGACAGCAGCCTCGGCAGCTGGAGTGGCGGGGTGTGGAACATGGTCTTCTCCGGCACGGCCGGCGCACCGGCGACCACCTTCCCGAACCCCCCGGAGACCACGCTCGGCACCACCCCCGTCTCGCGCGACGTGCCCTACCTCTACCTCGACGGCACCGGCAGGTACCGGGTCTTCCTGCCCGCGCTGCGCACCGGCGCCTCTGGCCCCAGCTGGGCGGGTGGCAGCACCCCGGGCAGTTCGCGGGCGATGAGCCGGTTCTACGTCGTCAAGGCCGGCGACACCGCCACGACCATCAACGCGGCGCTGGCGCAGGGGTGCGACCTCTTCGTCACCCCGGGCGTCTACCACCTCGACCGGACGCTCAACGTCACCAAGGCCGACACCGTCGTGCTGGGCATCGGCTACCCGACGTTCGTCCCCGACAACGGGGCCAACGCGATGCAGGTGGCCGACGTCGACGGCGTCCGGCTCAAGGGCCTGCTCTTCGATGCCGGCACCACCAACTCGGCCGCGCTGCTGACCGTGGGGACCACCGGGTCCTCCGCGAGCCACGCGGCGGACCCGACGACGATCCAGGACGTGTTCTTCCGGATCGGGGGCGAGATCGCGGGCCGGGCGACCACGAGCCTGATCGTCAACAGCAGCGACGCGATCATCGACGACATCTGGGCCTGGCGCGCCGACCACGGCAACGCGGGCACGGTCGGCTGGGGCGTCAACACGGCCGACCACGGCCTGGTCGTCAACGGCGCCAACGTCGAGGCCACCGGCCTGTTCGTCGAGCACTACCAGAAGGAGGAGGTGACCTGGAACGGGCAGAACGGCAGGACGATCTTCTTCCAGAACGAGATGCCGTACGACGTGCCGAACCAGGCCGCCTGGACGGGTCCGAGCGGGGCCAACGGCTACGCCGCCTACAAGGTGGGCGCCGGCGTCACCTCGCACGAGGCGTGGGGGCTGGGCAGTTACTGCTACTTCAACGTCAACCCGTCGGTGAACGCCTACCACGCCTTCGAGGTCCCGGCCGCGGCGGGCGTGCGGTTCCACGACACGTTCACCGTCTCCCTGGGGGGCAAGGGCACCATCACCCACGTCATCGACGACACGGGAGCGATCACGCCCACGGGCAGCACCGTGCCCAGCAACGTGGTCTCCTTCCCCTGATCCGTCATCTCTCACCCGTCACCGGGAACCCGTCACCCCGCACCGGGCACCCCTCGCGCCGGCCGGTCCACGCTCCTCGGGCCGGCCGGCGCCGGCGCCCCCTGCGCTACCCGGTTCGCCCGGCCGGCGACGGTCCCGGGGCGACGTGGTCGCAGTCGTCGCGGGCCGGGACCGGGCGGGGCACCAGGCCCTCGTCCGGCAGGTCGAGGTAGTCGCAGTCGAAGTCGGCCACCACCAGCCGCGGCCGCTCGCCCAGGAGGGTGGCGACGACGAAGGCGGCGCTCGCCCGCGTGGTGTCGCGGGTGTGACCGAGCGGCAGCAGCGAGCGGGTCTCGGCGATGGCCTCGTTCTCCCCGGCCCGCAGCACGACACGGACACCCGGTGCCGCGCCGTGGGCGGCGACGGCCACGGCGATGTTGTCCAGCTCGTCCGACCCCATGGCGGCCAGCGCCCGCGCGCGGTGCAGTCCCAGCCGTCGCAGGACGCGGCGGTCCTCGCCGTGGGCGAGGACGACGGGTATGCCCTGGGAGCGGGCCAGCCGCAGGTGGGCGGCGGTCGGGTCGCGTTCGACGGCGACCACGGGGATGCGCAGCTGGTGCAGCGCCTGGCACAGGCGCAGGCCCACCTGTCCGAGCCCCACGACCAGCACGTGGCCGGAGCGGGGCAGCACCCGCGGGCCGAGGAGGCCGACCAGGCGCGGGCCGCTCATGCGGTTGACGAGGCCGGCGGTCAGCAGGGCGGTGAAGCCGAGCGTCGAGAGCATCATCGCGCCGGACACCGCCTGGTAGGCCCGGTGCCCGGGGTGCGTGCCGGCGGGTCCCACGGCGGTGACGACCCGCGCGGCCTCGACGAACGCCGTCCCCACCGGTTCGTGGAAGGCCGTGCAGAGCCAGGCCCAGTCCAGGCCCAGGACGGCCGTGATGCCGAGGAGTCCGCCGAGGAGCATCCGGGAGTCCGCGTCGTGCGGCCGCAGCTGGCCGCTCAGCCGCCCGACCAGCGACCGCCACCGGGCGGCTGGCGTGCTGCGCCACGGTGTGCGGACCAGCCGGCCGTCCTGCCGGCGCACCGCGGGCGCCGTGCGGGGCAGCGCCAGGAGGTCGGGGTCCGCGCAGAGTCCGGCCAGGGTGGGGGCGAGCAGTTCGGCCGGGGAGAGGGTGGTGCAGTGCGGCAGGAGGGCCTGGAGCTGCTGGGCGATGGTGCGGTCGAAGACGGCGACGACGACGGGTGTGGTGGGGCTGAGGTGCCGCACGGCCAGGGCGTAGCGGAGCGCGGTGACGTCGTCGCCGGTCAGGACCGCCACGCCCGGCGGCCCACCGCTCAGCGCCCGTTCGAGCTCCTGGTCGTCGGGGGTCGTCAGGTGGTGCACCCGGCGGCGCTGTTGGCGCAGCGCGGCGCAGACGCGTCGGGTGAGGCCGGTCGTCCCGATCACGACGAAGCCGTCCGGGTGTGGCGCGCGGTTTGAAGTGGCGTGACTGGCAGAGGCGTTGGGCACGGGGGCTTCCTCGTCGAGGCCTGGGCCGGGGGCCGGTGGCCGTCCGGCAGGGGGCGCGGCTGCGGGCGACTGCTGGGGGAGTGTCCGTAGCCGCGCCCGGTCAGCGCGGGAGCCGGCTCAGCAGGAGCCGCCGGCGCCGGGTCCGCCGAGGTGGAACGACGTGGCGGTGACGCTGCCGAAGCCGTAGGACCGGGGATCGGTCGCCCGCACCGTGAAGTTCGGCTGGTCGCTCGACCCGTACAGCTGGTAGCCCGAGATGGCGGAGGAGGTGGACCAGCTCCCGCAGGAGCCGTTGCCCATCCAGCTCTGGCTGGTCTGGTTGGGGTCGGCGACCTCACCGAAGGCGCTGACGAGCTGTGCGCTGGTGAAGGTGTCGGCCTGGGTGAGGGGGTCCCGCCAGAGCGAGTCGGGGAAGTCGCCGACGGCGTGGCCGTTGTAGTAGATCCACCAGGCATGGCTGGTGGCGTCGTGGTTGATCTGGAAGGTGGCGGTGGCCCCCGAGGTGACGGCCATGCCGGGCTGGACACCCGTGCCGCTCGCCGGCACGAAGCCGCAGCCGTTGTAGCACGTGACCTGGCCGCTGACCCAGTGGAAGACGAACAGGTGCGGCAGGTAGTCGCCGTTGACCTGCGGGTCGACGGTCCAGCCCACCTCGATCGTGGACTGCTGGTTCGCGTCCTGGAGGGAGAGCTCCTGCAGCGTGTGGCCCTGGGCGCTGGCCAGGTAGGGGGTGGCCTGCGTCATGGTGACGCCCGCGCCGGTGGCGTGGGTGCTCTGCTGACCGGAGACGTAGCTGAACCACGCGCCGTTGCGGTACGTGGCGGCCTGCGCGCCCTGGGCGGGCAGCAGGAGGGCGAGACCCAGCGCGGCGCCGAGCGCGGTGAGGGTTCTTCGGGTGGACATGGGCGACCCGGTTCTCTGTGGGGGTTGGTTCCGGGACGGGCTGTCCCGGGGGTCGTCGGGGTGCGGCGGCGACCGCTCGCGAGGCGGCCGCCGCCGCACCCCGCCGGGGAGGGGCCTGGAATCACGGACGAGGGCGCGGCGCCGCGGCCCGGGATCAGCCGGCCGCGCGGCGGGAGCACCGCTCATCGCGAGATAACTCCATTTACATGGCTGGTTAAGTTAGGCGTGACCGACGGTGCTCCGCAACCCCTGCGGCCGAGTCATTCGCTGCCGGGTCGTCGGCGTCCTCAGTGGCCGCCCCGCAGGTTCAGCACCACCACGCCCGCGATCACCAGGGCGATGCCCAGCCACTGCAGGCGTCCCATCGACTCCCCGAACGCCGCCACACCGATCGCGGCCACCGCCGCCGTTCCGGCGCCCGACCAGACGGCGTAGGCGACCGAGACCGGGATGGCGCGCAGCGCCCTTCCCAGCAGGGCGAAGGAGAGCGCGTACCCGAGGACGACGGCGACGCTCGGCAGCAGCCGGCTGAAGCCGTCGGTGAGCTTGAGGCAGGTGGTGGCGCACACCTCGGCGGCGATGGCCAGGGCGAGCAGCAGGTAGGGCATGGATTCTCCTGGTCACGGGTGGGCGCGCGCCGACGCTCCGGGCTCCGACGGCACTTGAGCGCCTGGCGGACTCGCCCGGCCTGCGCGTCGAGCGGCGCGGCAGGTCGCACACATCGGTCGTGCCGGGCACCCGCACCGGCCTCGCGCGGCCGTGCACCCGACACGGGCAGCGGCCTCGCGGCAGAATCTATACCTCACCGTCCCCTGCCGGTCGGCCGTCCCGTGCCGTTGCGCGCACCCCACCCCGCACCCCACCCCGCACCCCGTCCCGCACGCCCGCCCCCGCAACCGCCGGGCCCGTGGCCTGCCGTGATCGCGAAAAGTCCCTCGTGGGTGGGGGCTCAGGGCATACGGTGGTCGGCGTGCGACCCTCGACGGCCGGTCGCCCGAGTGGTACAACCTGGGTAACCAAATCGTTTTAGAAAAGTTGCAGCGCAAGACCTCCGGGAGGGTCGGATGACTCCGCGTGGCGGCGAGAAGCCCGCACGGCGGGCGGTCGGTATCCGTGACGTGGCCCGTGAGGCGGGTGTCTCGGTCACCCTGGCCAGCTTCGCGCTGAACGGGCGCGGCGGGGTCGCCGACGCGACCAGGGAGCGCATCCTCGCCACCGCGGACAGCCTCGGCTACCGGGCGAACCCGCACGCCCAGGCCCTGCGCAGCGGCCGGAGCACCATCTACGGGCTGGTCGTGCGCAACCTCTCCAACCCGTTCTTCCTCGACGTGATCAGCGGCGCCGAGGACGTGGCGCACGACGCGGGGGCGACGCTGCTGGTGGTGGACTCCGACTACTCGCAGGAGCGCGAGCGCCAGCACATCGAACGCCTCGCCGGCTACCGGGTGGGCGGGCTGGCGATCGCCCCGGTCGGCACCGGCGAGTCGGTCCGCTTCTGGCAGAAGCTCTGTCCCGACCTGCCGACCGTGGTGGTGAACGCGACCGCCGAGGGGATCGACGGCGTCTCGCGGGTGTCGCCGGACAGCCGGCAGGCCGTCGAGCTGCCCGTGCAGCGGCTGGCCGAACTCGGCCACCGGGAGATCGCGTTCCTGTCCGCCCCCGAGGCCCTGATGGCGGACAGCGACCGGCTGCGGCAGTTCCGCACCAGCGCCCGCCGGCTGGGGGTGAAGCCGCACGTGGTGCGCACCCCGCTGAACCTGGAGGCGGTGCGGAACGCCACCCTGAAGCTGCTGCGCGGCCCCCGGCGGCCCACCGCGCTGATCACCAACTCCGACTTCACCGCCTACGCCGTGTACAAAGCGGCCCGCGAACTGGGCGTCACCGTGGGCTCCGAGCTCTCCGTGGTGGGGCACGACGACCTGCCCACCTCGGAACTGCTCGATCCCCCGCTGGCCACGCTGCGCCTGGACCGGCGGGCGATGGGCCGTGCGCTGATGACCCGTCTGCTGGAGGACGGCTCCCCGGCCGACCACCAGCAGCACGTCGAGCTGGTCGAACGCGCCTCGATGGGCCCGCCGCCGGCCCGCGACCACTGACGCGCACCGCCGCGGGCCCGCGACCACCGACGCGCACAGCCGTGGGCGGGGACCGCTGACGCGGATCGCCGCCGCACCCCGCCGGGCGCCGTCCGCGGGCCGCGGTTCCGCCCCCTTGCGGCCGTCCCCCGGAGCTCCCAGGTGCCGTTCGGGGACGGTCCGATCGCGGTCCGACCACGGGCCGGTTGCGGGCCGGTAACAGCCGGGCCTCCCAGCTCTCCTGGCGTCCCGTCGGCCACTCGATCGGTTCCCGATCGCCGCCGTCCCACCCCTTGACAGCGAGCTGCGCTGTTCCCAGACTGGCCCAACTAAAACGTTTCAAGCAACGGGCAGTGAAGCCGGAACCCCCTCACCCAAGGGCTCCGACCTCGCCGGTCGCCGCCTCGGGGCACCGAGGAGGGCGCCGGTCCGCCCGCTGCACCCGGCACACCACACCCCCACACAGCCCCGCCCCGCGGCCGTCCCCTCAGGCGCCGACGGGATCGCGGGGCCACTCCCCACGAGGAGGTCGGCCCGTGAGGCGGACACGTCCCGAGAGCATCCTGGCCCTGGTCGCAGGCAGCCTGCTGCTGGCGAGCGCGTGCGGCGCACCCCCCGCACCGAGCAGCACCACCGGCGGTGCGGCCGGCCAGGCCGCGACCGCGAAGTCGGCAGCCGACCTCGGCGGCATGGACGCGCTGGTGGCCGCGGCCAAGAAGGAGGGCAAGCTCAACGTCATCGCCCTCGCTCCCGACTGGGCCAACTACGGCCAGATGATCGACGCGTTCACCAAGAAGTACGGCATCAAGGTCGACTCCAGCCAGCCGGACGCCTCCAGCCAGGAGGAGATCAACGCGGCCAAGCAGCTCCAGGGCACCGACCGGGTGCCGGACGTCTTCGACCTCGGCCAGAACGTGCTGCTCGCCAACACCGGTGTCTTCGCGCCGTACCAGGTGCAGACCTGGAAGGACATCCCGGACACCCTCAAGGACCCGAACGGCGTCTGGGCCGGCGACTACGGCGGCTACATGTCGATCGGGTACGACGCCTCCAAGGTCCCGCCGCCCACCTCGATCCAGGACCTGCTGAAGCCGGAGTACAAGGGCAAGGTCGCCCTCAACGGCGACCCCACGCAGGCCGGCGCGGCGTTCAACGGCGTGGTGGCCGCGGCGCTGGGCAGCGGCGGCTCGGCGGACAACATCGCGCCCGGCGTCGACTTCTTCGCCAGCCTGAAGAAGTCCGGCAACTTCCTGCCGGTCGACCCGACCCCCGCCACGATCGCCAGCGGCCAGACCCCGGTGGTCTTCGACTGGGACTACCTGCACGCCGTGCAGGCCATCAAGCTGGTCGGCAAGGTCGGTTGGAAGGTCGTGGTGCCCAAGGGCGCGGTCGTCGGGTCGTACTACGCCCAGGCCGTCAACAAGGGGGCGGCCCACCCGGCGGCGGCCCGGCTGTGGGAGGAGTTCCTCTACTCCGACCAGGGCCAGAACATCTGGCTGAACGGCTTCGCCCGCCCGGTGCGCGCCGACGCGATGCAGAAGGCCGGCACCATCGACCAGAACGCCTTCGCCAACCTGCCGGCGGTCGACGGCACCCCGGTCATCCTGACCCCGCAGCAGGCGGACACGGCCAAGGCGTACCTGGCCGCCCACTGGTCGAGCGCTGTCAGCTGATCCATGGCCTCCCTCACCCACACGCCCGCGGCGGGCTCCCCGAGCCCGCCGCGCGGCGGCGCCACCCGGCTGCGCTCCCTGGCGGCCTACCTCGGCGCCGCCCCCTTCCTGATCTACGTCGGCGTCTTCCTGCTCTACCCCACGCTCATCGTGGTCCTGGGCGCCTTCCAGGACGACGCCGGCCAGGTGTCCACCGAGAACGTCCAGGCGCTGACCGGCGGCGTCTACCTGGAGGCGTTCCTGCGCAGCATCGAGCTGTCGGCGACCACCGCGGCGATCGGCGCGGTGCTGGGCGCCCTGCTCACCTGGGCGGTCTCCACCGCCCGTCCCGACGGCGTGCTGCGCCGGGTGGTCACCTCCGCCTGCGGGGTGCTGGCCCAGTTCGGCGGCGTCACCCTGGCCTTCGCGTTCCTCGCCACCTTCGGGCTGACCGGCCTGGTGACGGAGTTCCTCAAGGACCACCTGGGCATCGACATCTTCTCCGGCGGCATGTGGCTGTTCGACATGCCGGGCCTGATGCTCATCTACACGTACTTCCAGATCCCGCTCATGGTGATCGTCTTCCTGCCGGCCATGGACGGCCTGCGCGCGCAGTGGCGCGAGGCCGTGGAGAGCCTCGGCGGCTCCACCTGGCGCTACTGGCGCCACGTGGCCGCGCCCGTGCTCGCACCGTCCTTCCTGGGCGCGGCCCTGCTGCTGTTCGCCAACGCCTTCTCCGCCTACGCCACCGCGGCCGCCCTCGTCTCGCAGGGCAGCCCGATCGTGCCGCTGGAGATCCGGGGCTTCCTCACCAGTGAGGTGATGCTCGGCCAGCAGAACGTCGGCAAGGCGCTGGGCCTGGGCATGATCGTGGTCGTCGGCGTCGTCATGGGCCTGTACGCGCTGCTCCAGCGCCGCGCCGCGAGGTGGTTGCGATGACCGTACCGACCAGCCCCACCGACCCCACCGGCGTGGCCCGGGCCGCGGCACGGGTGCCGGCGTCCGCGCCACCCGCACGCTCCGCGCGAGCGCCCCGCTCGGCCGCCCAGGCCCGCCTGCGCCGCCAGTCGGCGCTGCGCTGGGCGGTGCTGCTCCCGCTGGGCGCGTTCTTCCTGCTGCCGCTCGCGGCCATGCTGGAGTTCAGCACCCGCGAGGCGGGCAACCGGCACGACCTCGCCGCCTGGGCCGCGATCGGCGACACCCCCGAGCTGGTGCAGGGCATCACCACCTCGCTCTCGCTGGCCGGCCTCACCGTGCTGGTGATGCTGGTCCTGCTGGTGCCCACCCTCACCTGGGTCCGGCTGCGACTGCCCCGGCTGCGCCGGCTGGTGGAGTTCCTCTGCCTGCTGCCGCTGACCATCCCGGCCATCGTGCTGGTGGTGGGCATCGCACCGATCTACGCCTGGGTCGCCTACCTGATGGGCGACTCGCCGCTGACCCTGACCTTCGTCTACGTGGTGCTGGTGCTGCCCTACAGCTACCGGGCCATCGACGCGGGCCTGGCCGCGGTGGACCTGCCGACGCTGGCCGAGGCGGCCCGCGGGCTGGGCGCCTCCTGGTGGACGGTCCTGCTGCGGGTGGTCGTGCCGAACATCCGGGGCGCGCTGGTCGGCGCCTCGTTCCTGGCCCTGGCGCTGGTGCTGGGGGAGTTCACCCTCGCCTCGCTGCTGAACTTCGACAACCTCCAGGTCCAGATCAACCTGCTGGGCAAGCGCGACGCCGCGGAGTCGGTCGCGGTCTCGCTCGCCTCGATGCTCTTCGCCTTCGCCCTGCTGCTGGCGATCTCCTTCGTCGGCCGCCGGCGCCGCGGCACCACCTCGTCATGACGAACGGACGCGCAGGAAGCCTGATGGACCGTCACATTCGCTTCGGCGACCGGAGTTAGGGAACACAAGCCATGGGCTACCTCGAATTGCAAGCGGTCCGCAAGTCGTTCGGCGGCACCAGCGCGCTGGACGGTCTCGACCTCGAACTCGCCGCGGGTGAGTTCGTCAGCCTGCTGGGCCCCAGCGGTTGCGGCAAGACGACCGCGCTGCGCATCGTCGCCGGCTTCGAGTCGGCGGACAGCGGCCGGGTCGTGGTGAACGGCAAGGACATCACCCACGTGCCGCCCAGCAAGCGGGACATGGGCATGGTCTTCCAGAGCTACAGCCTCTTTCCCAACATGACCGCGCTGGGCAACGTCGAGTTCGGCCTGCGGCTGCGCAAGGCGTCCCCGGCCCGGCGGCGCTCGCGGGCCGCGGAACTGCTCGACCTGGTCGGGCTCTCGGCGCGTGCCGAGCGCTACCCGCACCAGCTGTCCGGCGGCCAGCAGCAGCGGGTCGCGCTGGCCCGCGCGCTGGCCATCGCGCCCAAGGTACTGCTCCTGGACGAGCCGCTCTCCGCGCTGGACGCGAAGGTGCGGGTGAACCTGCGCGAGGAGATCCGGCGCATCCAGACCGAGCTCGGCATCACCACGCTGTTCGTCACGCACGACCAGGAGGAGGCGCTGGCCGTCTCCGACCGGGTCGGGGTGATGTCCGAGGGCCGGCTGGAGCAGCTGGCCGCGCCGTCGACGATCTACCGGGAGCCGGCCACCGCGTTCGTGGCGCAGTTCGTCGGGATCACCAACGTGCTGCCGGGGGTGACCGACGGCGGCCACGTGCTGGTGCACGGGCACCGGGTGGCGGCCGGCGCGGCGAGTGGGCACCGGCGGGGCGCCCAGGTGAAGCTGATCGTCCGGCCGGAGGAGATCCGGGTCAGGGCCACCGAGCAGACCTCGGCGGACGAGCTGGCCGGGGTGGTGGTGACGCACAGCTTCCTCGGCCCGGTGACCCGGCTGAGCGTGCGCCTCGAGCACGGCGAGGGACAGATCGTCCGGGTGGACACCCCGTCCCGGCCCTTCGACGAGCACGTCGCGGGTGCCCGGGTGGCCCTGCGGCTGGAACCCGCGGCGCCGCTGGTCGTGGCCGCCTGACGGCCCGTCCACCGCACCCGCACCCGCACAGCACGACACAGCACGGCACGACACGGCACGACACGACACGACACGACACGGCAGGGCACGGCACCGCGCACCACCCGTACGACACGCACGACTGTCCACGAAAGGCAAGGCGCATGGGCGGATCACACCACACCACGCTGCACCGGACCCTGGGGGCCGGCCGGATCCTGCGGCAGGGCACCGAGCGGCCCTACCGGGAGCTGACGCTCCAGGACGGCGAGTCGCACATCGTCCGCGACGACCTGCTCGGCCGGGGCTGGGAGGCGCCGCCGGTGCGCGAGCGCCGCTCGCTGGTGTGCGTCGGCCATGTGACCGACCTGCAGATCGCCGACGTGCAGTCGCCGGTGCGGTTCGAGTTCTTCAACCGGGAGTTCGACGACCCGCGCTTCGCCGCGCTGGTCCCGGTGCAGCGTCCGCAGGAGGCGCTGACCGTGCACGCGGTGGACGCGGTCGTGCGCACCCTGAACGGCCTCGACGGCAGCCCGGTGACCGGGACCCCGTTGAGCCTGGTGGTGACCACCGGCGACGCGATCGACAACGCCCAGTGGAACGAGATGCAGATGTTCCTCGCCCTCCTGGAGGGCGGCCGGGTGCGGCCGAACTCGGGCGGGCCCGGCTACGAGGGCGTGCAGGGGCTGGACTGGCCCGACCGGATCTTCTGGCGGCCCGAGGGCGAGGGGCCGCAGGGCCCCGACCTGTGGCGGGAGCGGTACGGCTTCCCGCACCACCCCGGGCTGCTGCGGGCCGCGATCGCCGAGTTCGACGCCCCCGGACTGCAGCTGCCGTGGCTGGCCTGCTTCGGCAACCACGAGGCGCTCACCCAGGGCGTCGGGGCGCTGACCCGCCCGCTGCTGGAGTACCTGGTGGGCGGCCGCAAGCCGGTGGACCTGCCGAGCGGGCTGGACCGCGACCGGGCGCTGGACCTGTTCACCGAGCACCCCGAGGCGTTCCTGTCGGGCCGTCAGCAGCCCATCACCCCGGACATCGCCCGGCGCGGCATCACCCGCGCGGAGTTCGTCGCCGAGCACTTCCGGATGGGCGGACGTCCCTACGGCCACGGTTTCACCCAGGAGAACCTGCGCGAGGGCACGGCCTACTACACGCACGACGACCCGGACTCGGGCGTGCGCATGATCGGGCTGGACACCAACTGCCTGGCGGGCGGCGCCGACGGCTGCCTGGACGCCGAGCAGGGCCGCTGGCTCGAACAGCAGCTGGTCGAGGTGCACTCGCGCTACCGCCGCGCGGACGGCACCGAGGTGCGGACCTCGCACGAGGACCGGCTGGTGGTGGTCTTCTCGCACCACGGTCCCGACACCCTGATGAACCGCCGGGGCCTGGCCGCGGACTCCTCGGGGCCGCTGCCGCTGGTGGGCGCGGAGGACCTGGTCGCGCTGCTGCACCGCTTCCCGAACGTGGTGCTCTGGCTGAACGGGCACACGCACGTCAACACGGTCCGGCCGCGGCCGAACCCGAACGACACCGGCCGCGGGTTCTGGGAGGTCACCACCTGCGCGGTGATCGACTGGCCGTGCCAGGCCCGCCTGGTGGAGCTGGTCGACAACGGTGACGGGACGCTGTCGGTGCTGTGCACGATGGTCGACCACGACACGCCCGCCCGGCCGGACCCGGCCGACGAGCGGACCTGGCTGGCCTCGCTGCACCGCGAGATCGCGGCCAACGTGCCGTGGTCGGGGCTGACGTCGGCGATGGCCGGCGCGCGCACCGACCGCAACGTGGACCTGCTGCTGCCGTTCCCGTTCGGCAGGCCCTGATCCCGCACCGCGGGCTCCGCCCCTCAGGGGGAGGCGGAGCCCGCGGGGTGGGCCTCGGTCGGTGGCGGCCAGCAGTTCTAAAACGTTTTAGAGAGAAGGATGACATGACGTTCCCACAGGTGGCCTTCCTGCTGATAGCCACGCTGTTCGTCATCGTCACCGGCATGAACGACGGCGGTGCGGTGCTCGCCCCGGCGCTCAAGGTCCGCACCGTGTCGCTCGGCGCCGCGGTCGCCGTCCTCACCGTGCTGGTGGCCCTGGCCCCCGCGCTCTTCGGCACCCAGGTGGCGACCACGTTCGCCCGACGGCTCGTCACCTTCCACGGTGCGGACGGCCGGTTGGCCCTGTTCGTCGGCGTGGCCGGCGCGATCGTGGTGGTGGGCGCGCTCACCTGGCGCGGCATCCCGACCAGCCTGACCCTCGCGGTGGTCGGTGGCCTCAGCGGCGCCGGACTGGCCTCCGGCCAGCCGGTCGCCTGGGCGCGGGCCGGACTGGTGCTGCTCACCGGGGCACTGGCGCCGCTGGTCGGCGCGGGGGCGGCGTACGGGTTCTCGGCCCTGCTGGACTGGGTGCCCGCGGGCGCCTGGCTCGGCCGCGCGGTGGGCCGCACGCACCGGCTGGCGTTCCCGCTGCTCTGCTTCGCCTACGGCGTCAACGACGGGCAGAAGATGCTCGCCGTGCTCGCCGCCGCGACCACCGCCGGCACGCTCACCCGGGTGACGGCGGCCCCGCTCCCGCTGCTGGCGATGGCGCTGCTCTTCGTCCTCGGCCTCGCGCTCGGCCTGCGCCGGGCCGGCAACGGGCTGGGCAACCGGTTGCTCGCGGTGCGGCCGATGCACGTGGTGACGGCCGAACTGGCCGCCGCCGGCGTGGTGATCGGCTCAGCGGCGCTCGGCATGCCGGTCAGCATGACCCAGTCGCTCGCGGGCGGCTTCGTGGGCGCGGGAATGCGCCAAGGACTCCGGAAGATCCGTTGGGAGGCGGTTATGAAGATCGCGATGGCCTGGTTGGTGACCCTGCCCAGTAGCCTGCTCGTCGGCGCTGCGGCGGCGACCGCGGTGGGGTGGGCCCGATGAGCTCGCCGATGGCGTTCGCCCGCAGGACGATGGGCCCGCGCCGGCTGCGGACCCGGCTCGCACAGCTCTCCAACAGTGGGCAGGTGGACCTGCTGAGACTCCAACTCGGCGTCACCCGCCGGGCCGTGACCGTGGTCGGGGCGATGACCCTGGACGAGATCAGCCCGGCCGACGCGCGCGAGCTGATGACCTCCATCGAGCACGAGGGCGACGACTGCCGCGCCGAGCTGGTCGACCAGTTGGCCCGCTCGCTGGTCACCCCGATGGACCGGGAGGACATCTACCGGCTGTCGCGGTCCATCGACGACATCCTCGACTCGCTGCGCGACCTGGTCCGCGGCTGCGACCTCTACCAGGTCAACGACCTGGCCCGGTTCGCCCCCTTCCTGGAGGCGCTCTCGGCCGGGATCGACCACCTGGAGCTGGCCCTGATCGCCTTCACCGACTCGCGCGCCTCGGTGGGCCGCGCGGTGCTGGCGGCGAAGAAGTCCTGCAACCGGATGCGGCGGCTCTACCAGGAGCAGGTGGCCGAGCTGTTCGCCCGCGAGATCACCGCGGACGCGTTGAAGGAGCGCGAGTTGCTGCGCACCCTGGACACCGTGGGCCTGCACCTCGGCGCGGCCGGCGACGCCCTGGCCGACGGCGTCATGAAGCGCTGGCACTGAGCCCCGCCACGGCCAGGGCCTCTCTCACACCCCCCGACAGACGCAGGACAGGAAGGAACCGAGCGACCATGAGCCGGACCGGAACACTCGGCCCAGCCCAGCGCGACGAGGCACTCGCCGCGCTGGGCGGAGGCCACTTCGACGTGGTGGTGATCGGCGGCGGGGTCACCGGCTGCGGCGTCGCCCTGGACGCCGCCACCCGTGGCCTGTCGGTCGCCCTGGTCGAGGCGTGCGACTACGCCGCGGGCACCTCCAGCCGCTCCAGCAAGCTGATCCACGGCGGCCTGCGCTACCTGGAGCAGCGCGACTTCGCCCTGGTCAGGGAGGCCCTGCGGGAGCGCGGACTGCTGCTCGCCACGCTGGCGCCGCACCTGGTGCGGCCGGTGCGCTTCCTGCTCCCGCTCACCCGGCGGATCTGGCAGCGCGCCTACCTGGGCGCGGGTGTCGCGCTGTACGACCTGCTCGGCGGCGCCCGCTCGGTCCCGCGGCACCGTCATCTGACGAAGCGTCAGGCTTTGCGCGAGGCGCCCGGACTGGACCCGAAGGCGCTCACCGGGGCGATCCAGTACTACGACGCCCAGATGGACGACGCCCGGTTCACCGTGACGCTGGCCCGCACCGCGGCCGAGCACGGCGCCGTGGTGGCCACCGGCGTCCGGGTGGTCGCCCTGCTGCAGGAACAGGGCCGGGTCACCGGCGTCAGGGTGCGCGACACCGAGGGCGGCGGCGAGTACGAGGTGTCGGCCGGCCAGGTGATCAACGCCACCGGCAGCTGGAGCGACGACCTGCACGCCCTCGCCGGTCTGCGCGGGCAGCGCGCCGTGCGGGCCTCCAAGGGCGTCCACCTCGTGGTGCCGCGCGAACGCATCCGGCTCGCGGAGACCGGGCTGATCTCGCGGACCGAAAAGAGCGTGCTCTTCGTGATCCCCTGGGGCGCGCACTGGATCGTCGGCACCACCGACACCGAGTGGGACCTGGGCAAGGACCACCCGGCCGCCACCGCCACCGACGTCGACTACCTGCTCGACTGCGCCAACCGCCTGCTCGCCGACCCGCTCACCCACGACGACGTGGTCGGCGTGTACGCCGGGCTGCGCCCGCTGATCGACTCCGGCTCCCACCACACCGCCCGGCTCAGCCGCGAGCACGTGGTCTGGGAGCCCGTCCCCGGCCTGCTCACCGTGGCGGGCGGCAAGTTCACCACCTACCGGGTGATGGCCAGGGACGCGGTCGACGTCGCCGTCCGCGCGCTGGAGCGGGACGTGCCGCCGAGCCGCACCGAGTCGGTCCCGCTGCTCGGCGCGGTCGGCTTCGAGGCCCTGTGGGCCAACCGGGCCCGCCTCGCGGTCCGGTACGACCTGCCCCTGCCCTGCGTGGAACACCTGCTGCAGCGCTACGGCGTCGGCGTGAACGACCTGTTCGCGCTGCTGCGGGCGCGGCCCGAGCTGGCCCTGCCGCTGGAGGGCGCACCCGGGTACCTGGCCGGTGAGCTCGTCTACGCGGCCTCCCACGAGGGCGCCCTGCACCTGGTCGACGCGCTCACCCGCCGCACCCGGATCTCCGTCGAGCTGGCCGACCGCGGCCTGGCCGCCGCCCCGGCGGGGCCCCCCCCCCTGTGGCGGAGCCGGCCGACGGCGGCCGGGCCGCCGCCCGGGCGGCCGCCCGCCTGCTGGGCGAGGTGCTGGGCTGGGACGTCGGGCGGACGGCCGAGGAGGTCGACCACTACCGCCGGCGGGTGGCCGCCGAGCTGTTGTCGCAGCGTCAGGCCGACGACGCGAGCGCGGACGCCGCCCGGGCCGCCGTGCCCGACCCGCGGGAGCGCGGGGTCGAGCTCGTATGAGCCGGCGACCGGCGGACACCGGGCCGCCGGCCCCGCGGCCGGCGGGGGGGGGGGGGGGCGGGGGGGGGGGGGGCGGCCGCGGGGGGACTCCACGATGATCGTCGCCCTGCTGGTCGTCTCGGGCGCCGCCCACGCGATCTGGAACGCCCAGGCGAAGCGGATCAAGGGTGACCGGTTCGTCTTCATCGCCTCGCTGCCCGCGGTGATGGCGGTGCTGGTCGGCCCCTGGGCCGTGCCGCACCTGTCCGGCGCGCTGTCGGCGGGGGTGGGCCTGTTGGTGCTGGGCCAGGCGCTGCTCCAGCTCCTCTACTTCGGCGCGTTGGCCCGGGCCTACGAGCTCGTCGACCTGTCGGTGGCCTACCCCGTGGCCCGCAGCGCGGCGCCGCTGGTCTCGGCCGGCTGCGCGCTGGCGCTGCTGCACGAGCGCCCCGGGCCGCTGGGGCTGCTGGGCGTCCTGATCACCAGCGCCTCGATCGCCTGGCTGGCGAGGGGCGCGCGCGGGGACCGGGCCCTGGGCCGCCCCCGGCTCTCCGTGTCGGGGCTGTGCTGGGCGCTGGCGGCGGGAACCTTCGCCGGCCTCTTCCTGGTCGTCGACAAGGAGGCCGTCGCCCGGGTCGACCCGGTGACCTACCTCTTCCTCACCTCGGTCACCGTCTCGGTCCTGCTCTACGGCTGGCTCCTGGCGCGCGGGCGGGCCGCGGCGGTGGGCGCCCTGCTGCGCGGCTCGGGCGGCCGGCTCGCCGTCTGCGGCGTCCTCGCCTGCGGCGCCTACCTCTCCGTGCTGATCTCGCTGGCCCACGCCCGCGCGACCTACGTGGCGCCCCTGCGCGAACTGAGCATCCTCTACGGCGTGCTGGCCGGCCGCTGGCTGCTGCGCGAGGGCGACGGCGCCCGCCCGCTGCCGCCCGCCCTCGGGATGGTCCTGGGCCTGCTCCTGGTCAGTCTGCCGTTGTAGCCGCGATGTCCCTGACGGGGCCGCCCCGGCCGCCAACGCCGCCTATCTGGTCAGCGGTGGGCCAGGACCGCGATGTCCGGGCCGAAGCCGACCACCAGTCGCCCGTCCGGGGTCACCTCCAGCGCGCTGACCCCGGCGGGGAAGGCGTACGTGCCCAGTGGCCGGCCCGTGGTGGCGTCCCAGACCCGCACCGCTCCGTCCTCGGCCCCGGCGGCGGCGACGAGGCGGCCGTCCAGCATCCCCACCGCCCCGGCCAGCACCCGGATCCCGTGTCCCGTCAGGGGCGGTCCGACGGGTTCGCCCGTGGCCAGGTCCCACAGTCGCACCTCCTGCGCGCCGCGGCCGGTCAGGACGAGGTCGCGGCCGCCGACGGTGGTCAGGGCCAGGGCACCCCACTGCTTGGGCTGCACGCCGATCCACGCGCTCGCGGTCAGGTCCCAGACGCGTCCCTCCGAGGTCACGCCGACGAAGCGGCCCCCCACGGCCGCGAAGAAGGTGATGGACAGGCTGGCGTACTCGCTCGTCGACCGTCCGTGCAGCTGGTCCCGGGTGCCGAGGTCCCAGATCCGCACCGCACGGGCCCGGTCGCGGGTGATGAGGGTGGGCCGGCCGTCCACGGTCCCCACCGTCAGCCGTTCCAGGCCGTTGATGGGACCGCTCACGGGCTCGCCGAGTTGCCCGCCGCCGTCGAGGTCCCGGATCCGCACCCGGGTGTCCGAGCCGTAGGTGAGCATGACGGGGCGGCCGTCCAGCACGGCGGTGGTGAGCTTCCGCACGGGCTCCTCGGGACCTGTCGGCCGGCTGGTCGGCTCCCTCTCACCGTCGAGGTCCCAGATCCGGACCGACCGGTCCTCGCCACCCGTGACGGCGAGGTGGCGCCCCCGCACCACCGCCGTCGCCACCGCCCGCACGGTCCGGTGGTGGCCGGTGAGCGGTGGGTGCAGCGACTTGCGGGCGGACAGGTCCAACAGCTCGACGGGCCCGGAGCGGTCGAACGCGACGAGGGCCGCGGGACGGCCCTGGCACACGGTCAGGGCCGCCGCCTGCGCGAACCAGAACCCCGGCAGGGGCTCACCCACCCGCTCGCCCGTGGCCAGGTCCCAGAGGTACGCCTCGTGGGCGTTGGCGCTGACGGCCAACGGGGAGGCGAACGTCGGGTCGGTGGCCAGCAGGCGCGTCCTGGCCTCGAGCTGCATGGTGCCGCAGACGCGTCCCGTGCCGCCGCCGCCGCCTTCGCCGCTGCTTTCGCTGCCGCTCCGGAGGTCCTCGGTGTGGTCGCCCCGGGCGCCGAACTCCCGTCCCGTGATGAGGTCCCAGGTCCGGATGGCTCCCTGGTTGTGGCCGGTGACGGCGACGGGACGGCCGTCCACCTCCGCCGCCGCCAGGGCCCCCGCGATGCCGGCGCGGATGACCGGCAGCTCACCGCCGCGGGCGCGGGCGGCCGGATCCCACATCCGGACCGTGCCGTCGGTGCCGCAGCCGACCACGACGGGCCGGCCCTCGACCCGGGCGAGGGCCAGTGCGGTGACCCGGGAATCGCCGTCGGGGTGGTACCGGGCGACCTCTTCTCCCGCGTCGAGGTCCCACACCCGGACGGTCCCGTCGGAGCCGGCGGTGACGGCGACGGGACGGCCGTCCACCGCCGCCGCCACCAGGGCCCGCACCTCGCCGGTGTGATCGGCCACGACCGTGCCGAGCTTCTCTCCCGTGGCCGGATCCCACCAGTGCAGCGTGCCGTCCTCACAGCCGGCGACCGCCAGTCCACGGCCCTCCAGGACCACGGTCGCCACCACACCCACCTCGGCCGGCGCGGGCCAGGCGTACCGCAGCCGGGAGTCCAGGCCCGTACCGGTCGCCCACCGCACCACCCAGGGGTCGGGTGCGTCCTGATCGATCGTCACGTCCGCCAGTCCCGCGGCCAGCTCCCGGTCCCCGTACCGGGCGGCGTCCAGCGCCAGCACCTGCCGCCGCACCCGCGCGCCGGCGTCCCGGTGCAGGTGCCCCGACGCCCGGTACACGGCGGCCGCCAGCACCTCCTCCGGGCCGACGGCGCCGTCCAGCGCCGCCACGACCCGCTCGGGTTCGGCGTGCACCAGCCACGCCGGATCGGTCAAACCGCCACCCACCGCCGTGACTTCGCGGCCCGGACCATCGCTTCGGGAATCACTGGACATGGCCGGCAGCCTAACCGCAGCCACCCCGGGCCGGATGTCACAGGGTGACGGGAAGCGCGACCAGGGCGCGGCTGCGCAGCGAGGGCCGCCAGGCCAGCTCGTCGGGGTGGCAGGCCAGCGCGAGCCGTGGGAAGCGGCTCAGCAGGGAGGTGACGGCGATCTCGTTCTCCAGGCGGGCCAGGGCGGCGCCGACGCAGTAGTGCGCCCCGTGCCCGAAGGCCAGGTGCCCGGTGGTCGCCCGTGAGGGGTTGAAGGCGTCGGGGTCCTCGAAGGCCCGCGGGTCGCGGTTGCCGGCGGCCCAGGAGAGCCAGACCCGCTCCCCGGCGCGCACCGGGGAGCCGGCGATCCGGGTGTCCCGCACGGCGAAGCGGCGGACGGCGAGCATGGTGGGCGGGTTCCACCGCAGGACCTCCTCGGTCACCTCGCCCATGGTGAGCCGACCTGCGTCCAGCGCGCGCCGGTGGGCGGGGTGGGTGAGCAGTGCCATCACCGTGGTGGCCACCAGGGCGGCCGAGTTGTGGTAGCCGCCGAAGAGCAACAGGAAGGCCATGGCCACGAGTTCGGCCTCGCTCAGGCGTGCGCCGGCGTCGTGGGCGGTGATCAGGTCGCCGAGCAGGTCGTCGCTGGGCGCCGCCCGCTTGGTGGTGATCAGCGCCACCAGGAAGGCGTGCATCTCCCGCATCGCCGCGCGCGAGCGGGCCGGAGCACCGGGCACGGGGGACAGCAGCGTGTCGGTCCAGGCCGAGAAGTCGAGCCGGTCGACGTCCGGGATGCCCAGCAGGTCACTGATCACCGTCATCGACAGCGGCATCGCCAGCTCGGCCAGGACGTCGACGCGCTGACCGTCCGTCATCGCGTCCAGGAGCCGGTCGGTGGTCGCCCGCACCCCATCGCGCAGCGTCCGGATGCGACGGGGACCCAGCGCCCCGCCCACCAGCGCCCGCAGCCGCCGGTGATCGACCCCGTCGGTGTTCAGCAGGTGCGCGTCCAGCTCGGGCGGCAGCGAGTCGCCGGCGCTGCCGCGCGTCCGGGCGTGGCGCTTGTCGAGCGCCAGCCGGGCGTCGCCGGCCAGCTCCCGGACGTCCCGGAAGCCGGTGACCAGCCACACGGGCGCGTCGTCGGGCGCGGTCGCCCGGTGGATCCGCCCCGAGCCGCGCAGCTCCGCGTACCCCGTCATCGGGTCGCCCAGCAGCGCCTCACCCAGCTCGACGGGCGGATCGGTCACCGCGGACCCCCTGACCGATGCCCCGTCATCATCCGACGCCACGTCACCTCCCGCACGGCCAGGACCCTACCGGCTCCGCATGCCGCGGGAACGCCCGAGCACCAGTTCGGTGCCCGCGGTCAGCGGAAGGTGGTGCCGGCGGGCTGGTCGAGCAGGGGGAGGTCGCGGCGGGTGGGCAGGCCCTCCCAGTCGCCGCGGGTGGCGACGGAGAAGGCGCCGGTGGTGGCGGCCCGGTGGAGGCGTTGCGCGATGTCGAGTCCGTCGAGCAGGCCCGAGAGGTAGCCGGCGACGAAGGCTTCGCCGGCGCCGACCACGTCGACCACGGGCACCCTGCGTGCGGGCGTGTCGAGGGTGCCGTGGGCGGTGATGGCGCTCGCGCCGTCGCCGCCGCGGGTGATCACCACCTCACGGCGGCCCTGGGCGATCAGCGCTGCGACGGCCTCCTGCTCGGGCAGGGCCGGGTCCTCGCCGACCAGGTGCAGTTCGTCGGCGGAGGCGACCAGCACGTCGGCCAGCCGGGCCAACGGCAGCAGGGCCGTCCGCGCCCGCGCCGGCGACCAGAGGCGGGCGCGGTAGTTGACGTCGAGGCAGACGGTGATGCCCAGCTCGCGGGCCCTGGCGGCGGCCGTGCGGACGGCCTCGGCGGCGCCGGGACTCAGGGCGGGCGTGATGCCGGTCAGGTGGAGGACGCGGACACCCGGGTTCAGCGCGGGCAGCACGTCCGCCGTCCGCAGCGCCGATCCGGCCGATCCCGCACGGTAGTAGGCGACCTGGGCCAGGTCGGCGATCCGGTCCTCGCGGGCCAGCAGGCCCGTGGGGCGACCGTCGCCGTCAACCCGCGCATGGCTGACGTCGACCTGCTCCGCGCGCAGCGTGCGCAGCACGAGGGCCCCGAACTCGTCGTCACCGACCCGCCCGACCCAACCGGCGCGGTGTCCGAGTCTGGCCAGGCCGATGGCGACGTTGGCCTCGGCGCCGGCGACGGAGAGCCGCATCGGCGCCCCGAGCCTGATCGGGCCGGTGGCGCGCAGCGCGGCCATGGTCTCCCCGACGGTGACGGCCTCGGGGCCGGCGCCGCTCATGCCGCTCATGCCGCGCCGTCCCCGGTCAGGGCGGTGCGCCACCGGGCGACGCGCTCGCGCAGCGCGGCCAGGTCTCCGCCACTGGCGGCGTCGCCGACCAGCGGTGAGCCGACGCCCACGGCGACCGCGCCGGCGGCGAGGTAGGCGAGGGCCGAGTCGGCGTCGACGCCGCCGACGGGCACGAACGGCACGGTGGGGAAGGGGTCCCGCAGGGCCTTCAGATGGCCGGGACCGCCCAGGGAGGCGGGGAAGAGCTTGACGGCGAGGGCGCCGCTCTCCTTCGCCGCGATCACCTCACTCGGCGTCAAGGCGCCTATCAGTGCCGGTAGTTGCAGCGGAAGGCAACGGCGTAGGTGCTCGCCGAGGCCAGGGGTGACCAGGAAGCCCGCGCCGGCGTCGGCGGCCCGGGCGGCGTCCTCGCCGGTCAGGACGGTGCCGGCGCCGAGCGTGGCCCCGGGACCCAGTTCGCGGCGGGCCCGCGCGATCACCCACAGGGCGCCGGGGGTGGTCAGCGAGACCTCGGTGGCGGTGATGCCCTCCTCGGCGAGGGTGAGAACGGTGCGCAGCGCCGCGTCGCGGTCGGTGCCGCGCACGATGGCCAGGGTGCGGTACGGCAGTTCGGTCAGGTTCACGGGGAGGCCTCGTCGGTCGGTCACAGGATGCGGGTGCTGGTCGCGGTGAGGTCGAGCTGCCAGCTCAGCGTGCCCGCGGCCGGGACCGTGGCGGCGTCGCCGGGCGCTGCCGTGGCGAGGTCGAAGACGGATCCGAGCATCGGCTCGACCCCGATGCTGCGGTAGGGGGCCGAGGCGGGGAAGCCGCGCAGGTTGCGCCACAGGGCGACGGAGAGGGGCACGTCGGCGTCGGTGCGCAGGGACAGCGAGAGCGTGTCGGGGCCGTCGGTGACCGTCACGTTCGCGCAGTCGGTGAGGATCGCGCCGACCGCGGTGCCGTCGTCGGGCCCGAGGCGGTCCAGCCGCAGGCCCTGCGGTGCCGGCCAACCTCCGGTGACGTGGTGGGCGCCGCCGGGCCAGGGTCGGTCGAGCAGGCCGGCCGCTTCGGGGAAGAGCCGGGCCGAGGCGCCGTGGGGTGCGTGGAGGTGGGCGTCCGGTGTGACGTCGAGCAGCGCGTGGGCCGCCCACAGGAAGCGGTACCCGGGTGCGGCGCGCAGCTCGTAGCGGGCGCGCAGCCCGCCCGCCCCGCTACGGATGCGTCGGCGCAGCTCGAAGTCGGGGCACCGCAGCACGTCGGTGTCGCCGTCGCGGTGCCAGGGCCGGGACCAGGCGTCGCCGTGGTCGGGGGTCCCGCGCACGGTCGGGACGCACTCCTCCAGGCCGCCGGCGTCGACGAAGGCGTCGCCGGGGCGGACGGTGGCGCGGGCCGGGTCGGGGCGGTGCCAGAGCCATTCGCGCTCACCGGCCCGCAGGGAGGTCCACCGGCCGCCGTGAGCCGGGTCGGTGCGGACGGTGAGGGGGACGGTCGCCGGGGGGCCGCTCACCATTCGGCGAACGATCCGTCCGGGTGGTGCCAGACGGGGTTGCGCCAGCGGTGGCCGCTCTGCGCGGCGCGGCGCACGGCGGCCTCGTCGATCTCGATGCCCAGGCCCGGACCGGTGGGCCGGGCGGCGTGGCCGTCGGTGAAGCGGAAGGGTTCGGGGTCGACCAGGTAGTCCAGCAGCTCACCGCCGCGGTGGTAGTGGATCCCGAGGCTCTGCTCCTGGATGAGGAAGTTCGGTATCGCGAAGGCGAGTTGGAGGCTCGCCGCGAGGGCGATCGGGCCCAGGGGACAGTGCGGCGCCATGGTGACGTCGTGGACCTCGGCGAGCGAGGCGATGCGCCGGACCTCGGAGATGCCGCCGGCGTGCGAGACGTCGGGCTGGGCGACGGCGATGCCGGTGGTGAGCACGTCGCGGAAGTCGGCGCGGGAGTAGAGCCGTTCACCAACGGCCAGCGGCACCGAGGTCGAATCGACGAGGTGGCGCAGGTCGCGGGAGTGTTCGGGCAGGACGGGCTCCTCGACGAACAGCGGGTGCAGCGGCTCGAGCAGGGGGAGCAGGCGCCGGGACATGGCGGTGGACATCCGGCCGTGGAAGTCGATGGCCACATCCCGCTCGTCGCCCAGGACTTCGCGCACCGCGGCCACCCGGTCGATGACGGCCTGGGTCCGGGCGGGCGTGTCGATGGGGCGCAGTTGCGCCGAGCCGTTCATCTTGACGGCGGTGAAACCGGCCTCGACCTGGGCCCGCGCGAGTTCGGCGACGTCGGCGGGGCTGTCGCCGCCGATCCAGGCGTACATCCGCACCCGGTCGCGGACGTGGCCGCCGAGCAGCTGGTGGACCGGAACGCCGTGGGCCTTGCCGGCGATGTCCCAGAGCGCCTGGTCGATGCCGGCGACCGCGCTGGAGAGCACCGGGCCGCCGCGGTAGAAGCCGCCCTTGGTGAGGATCTGCCAGTGGTGCTCGATGCGCAGCGGGTCCTCGCCGACCAGCTGGTCGGCGAGTTCGCGGACCGCGGCCCGGACGGTCTCGGCGCGCCCTTCCACCACGGGCTCGCCCCAGCCGGTGATCCCCTCGTCGGTGGCGATGCGCAGGAAGAGCCAGCGCGGTGCGACGAGGTAGGTCTCCAGTGAGGTGATCTTCATCGGGTCTCTCCCCGGCCGGCGACGTCGGTCAGGTTGCGCAGGTCGGCGGCGGCCTGGGCGAGCAGGGCGTGGACGGCGCGGGCGGCCGTCTCCGGCTCCCGCGCGCGCACGGCGTCCAGGACGGCCCGGTGGGCGGGGACCGCGTCGGCCCCGTGGTCGGCGCCGTGCACGAGGTGGTCGCGCACCCGCAGCCCGGCCTCGATCACCACCTCCATGCGGGTCAGCAGCTCGTTGTGGGCGGCGGCCAGCAGCGCGCGGTGGAAGGCCAGGTCGGCCTCGACCGCGGCGTCGGTGTCGTCGCCCGCGGCCGCCATCCGCGCGAGTGCCTCCTCCAGCGCCGCGAGGTCGGCCTCGTCGCGGCGCTCGGCGGCGAGTCGGGCGCCAGCCGGCTCGACGATGCCGCGGACCTCGCCGAGGTTGTCGAGGAAGGTGCCGTCGGGGGTGCCCAGGCCCTGCCAGCGCAGCAGGTCGCCGTCGAGCAGGTTCCAGTCCGAGCGGGGCCGCACGAAGGTGCCGCGCTTCTGGCGGGAGTCGATCAGCCCCTTGGAGGCCAGGACCCGCAGCGCCTCGCGCACGACGGTCTTGCTGACTCCGAGTTCCTGCTCGATCCGGTCGGGGTGCAGCAGGTCGCCCGGGGCGAGGGCGCCGCTGACGATCCGCTCGCCGATGACCTCGACGGCCTGCCCGCGCAGGCCCCGTACCGTGGGGTTCACAGCGGTTGCTCCTCTGTCGTCCCGCGCGGGCCGTCGCCGGCGCGTCGGTCCTCCGCGCGGTCAGGCGTCCACGCGTCCATGCGTTCACGCGGAGGCTTTGACGACGGACCAGCCGCCGTCCACCACCAGGTTCGCGCCGGTCACGTAGGAGGCGTCCGAGGAGGCGAGGAAGGCCACGGCGGCCGCGACCTCCTCGGGCCGGCCGAAGCGCTTGGCGACGGTCCCGGCGACGCTCTCGGCCCGGCCGGCCTCGTCCACCCGGTCCCAGGCCGCGGTCATGACGGGCCCGGGCACGACGGTGTTGACGCGCACCCGCGGGCCGTACTCGACGGCGAGCTGACGGCCCATCGCGCACAGGGCGCCCTTGGCGGCGGCGTAGGCCGGGTGGCCCGGCAGTCCCACCAGTGCGTGCACCGACGAGGTGAGCACCACCGCACCCTCGCTCTCGTGCAGGGTCCCGGCGAAGGCGCGGACCGCGAGCCAGGAGGCCTTGAGCGTGACCGCGAGCTGGAGATCCCATTCGGTCTCGGTCAGTTCGTGGGCGGGTTTGACGACGACGGCGTAGGCGTTGCTGTGCAGCACGTCCAGGCGCCCGTACCGGCTCCGCACGTGCGCGACCAGCTCGTCCCACATCGCCGCCGAGGTCACGTCCCCGTGCCGGTACTCGGCCCGGCCGCCCTCCCGCGTGATCGTCTCGACCACGGCCCGACCGGCCGCATCCGCGATGTCGAGGGCCACGACGGTGGCGCCCTCGGCGGCGAGGCGCCGCGCGGTGGCGGCGCCGATGCCACGGGCGGCACCGGTGATCAGGGCGACGCGGCCCTCGAACCTTCGACAGCTCTGCTCGGTCACGTCGCCACCGTACCGCTTGTGATTAATTATGCAAATATCCTCGCGAGGTCGCGGTTCATCGTCGCCCCGCGCCGGATCACCCGGGGTCCAGGGAGACCGTCAGGCGGTCCGGCGGGAAGAGCTCCGCCCCCACGATCCGGATGTCCGGGCCGTCGGCGTCCTGCCCCACCCGCACCCGCAGCCGGGGGTGGTCGCTCAGCTCGCGGAGGTCGATCACGGTGCAGGCGGTCGGATCGGGGAACAGCTGGAGGTTCTCCATCCCGGGGAAGACCTCCAGCAGGCGGCCCAGCGGCTGGCCGTCCGCGACATAGGACAGCAGCACGTCCTTGACGGTGGGGACGGCCACGGTCGGCGTCCAGGCGGCGAACTCGTGGCCGCTGAGGTAGACCTCGGCCAGCTGCGGCAGCTGGGTCAGGATCTCGAGTGAGCGGCCCAGTGGGCGCCGGTCGGGCCGGTCCACGATCGACAGGTCGGTCAACGGGAGTCCGCGCAGCGGTTCGAGGTCCACCAGACCCGGGCAGCTCGCCAGGCGCAGCGCCCGCAGCCGGGTCCATCCGCGCAGGAAGGACAGGTCCCGCAGATCGTCGACACCGGCGAGCCCGAGCCTGTGGACGCTCTCGCCCAGGAACGCCCACTCGGCGTCGTCGAAGCCCTGGACCTCGAGCACGTCCAGCGCCGAAACGGGCTTCAGGGCCCTCAGTTCGCGCAGCTGTGACCGGGAGGTGACGACGATCGTCCCCTGCGAGAGGTCCGCCCTGGCCAGGACCCGGGCGGCGAACTGCCGCTCGTCGAAGTGGCGCCACTGGCAGAGCACCCCGGCCGTCAGCAACTCCACGCCGCTGTCGACCAGTTCCGCCATCAGGTCCAGCGCCGCGCTGCCGGCGATCGACCCCAGGACGAAGGTCAGCCGCCACGCCGTGTCAGGGTGCAGCCGAGCCCCGTCCGGCAGCGCCAGCTCCCGCAGCAGCGGGACGAGGTCCTCGCCCACGCCCGCGAGTTGGCGCCATCGCACGGGGTCGGCGAGCAGCTCCGCCAGGTGCTCGCGGCAGCAGTTCAGCACCGACTCCCGGACGCCGCGCTCGAGTTCGGGCGCGTAGGGGAGGCAGCCGGCCACCAGCAGGACAAGGTCCGAGCGCCGATCGCCCGAGGAGGTCCGCTCGATCTGCGCCAGCAGCCGGTCGAAGAGCTCGGCCCGGTCCCGGCGGCCGCAGTGGCCCATCGTCATCCGGATGACGTCACCCCAGCGCTCGTCGCCCGCGTGGCCCGCCAGCAGGCCGAAGTCACGCTCCTCCTGGAGTTCCATCCCCGCCAGGTAGTCCTGGAAGGTCCGGTGGACGAACTGGAAGGTCTGCACGCTGGTTTCGGTGATGAGTCCGCTGCGGTTGAGCAGATGGAGGTAGGCGGCCTCGGCGTCACCCTGCCGCGCGGCGTTGGGCAGGTCGCGCAGCGCGCGCTCCAGTTGGGTCACGGCGTCCTGGTGCTTGCCCTCGACCTGGTTGTTGCGCACCAGCCAGTGCGCGATCCGGCGCAGCATCGCCAACTGCTCGGCCTCGGACAGCTGCAGCCGCTCCGGGTCGGTGATCCGGCGGCTCTGGTCCCGGCGGGTGAGCATCATCGTCAGGGCGTCGCGGTAGACGTCCATGCGGTGGCTGGGCAGGACTCCGTGCGACTCCCGGTTCAGCGCGCAGATCATCGCGCAGAGCAGCGGGCTGTCGGTGAGCTGCGAGAGATCGGACGAACTCTCCAGCGCCCGCAGCAGGTCGTTCCTGTCCCGCTCCACCAGTGCCGCCTGCCGGGCGATCTCGGCGGGCTGGTCGTCGGGCAGGAGCGCCTCCTGGAGGGACGCGCGGTGCCAGCGATCGATGAACCGCTCCCGGTCCTCCGTGCCCATGGCGCAGAGCGACAGCTCCTCGAAGCGCAGGTGGTCCAGCCAGCCCGGCGGCACCGCGGAGGGTCGCACGGTGGCCAGGACCCAGACCCGGGGGTAGTGGCGCAGCAGGTTCTCGAGCCATTCGAGGACCTCCTCGCGCTGGGCGGCGGGCACCTCGTCGAGCCCGTCGATGAGCAGCAGCGCCCGCCCGCTCCGCAGCACCCGGTGCGCCCAGCCCGCGGGCTGCTGCTCGGCGCAGATGCGCCCGTCGAGGTCCAGGAACTCCTCCGGGCGGGGCCGCAGGTTCCCCCGGCGGAACAGCTTGCGCAGCTGGAGGACCAGCGGTACCCGGTGGTTGAGCTCGGCGAGTTCCTCGCCCAGCCGGCCGGCCGACGCCCGCACCGCGAGCCACTGCACCAGCGTGGTCTTGCCCGATCCGGCCTGCCCGCGCAGCAGCACCCGGCTCCGGCCGCCGAGGACGCGTTCGATCCGCTGGGGCCCGGCGGCCAGTGCGTCCAGGCCCCGGCCCCCGGGTGGACCGAAGGAATCCACGGGCTGGGTCGCGGGGCGGGCCTCCAGACTGAGGTAGGCGGTGTCGAGCGCCCAGCCGCCGCGACTGCGGCCGTCCGACTGCCGCAGCCCGAAGATCCGGACCCGACCGTAGTCGACCCCGATCGCGGCGGCGTAGGCGCGCTCGAAGCGGCGGTCGTGCGCCTCCTCGCAGGCCACGTCGACCGGCTCGGGCGGCAGATCGGGCAGGTGTTCCGCGAGCGCCCGCCGAAAGCCGGGGTCGCGCAGGAGACCGGCGGCCGGCACGGCCTCGATCCGCGCGTGCCCGTGGACGGCCGGCAGGTGGTCGGCGACCACCACGCCCAGCAGGAAGTCCTGGTGGAAGAGGGCCGCGCCGGACATGCCCGCCCAGGGGGAGAGCGCGGTGGGAGCGGTGGCCGGAACGTGGTGGTCGTCCGCGAGGACGTAGCGCCCGGCGACGACGGAGGACCCGGCCAGGAAGGTCCCGGCCAGCTGTTCGCTGTCCGTGCGGCTGCTGCGCCGGCCCCTGACCGGGAAGCCGGTCGCATGACAGTCCTTCAACGGCCGCACACTGCCGGCGCGGCCCCAGTCCAGGGGCGCGAAGGCGGCAGCCGTGGCGGGAGCGACGAGGTCCTCGCCGGCCAGCAGCAGCGCGGTGTCCTGCGCCGCCGTCTCGCGGCCCGCCGACCACAGCACCCGGCACTCGACCGGGCGGCCGCCCGGCACGGCCACCTGACAGGTCCCGTTCCCCTCGCCGACCACGTGCGCCGCGGTCAGGACGACGCGCGCCGTGAGCAGGTACCCGCTGCCCTGGGCCGCGCCCCGCACCCAGGCCACCCGCTGGGGGGAGAGGGTCACGCCCCGCCCTCACCGGCCGCGGGGGCGCCGAAGGGGTCGAGCGGGCCGGCGTCCGGATTCCCGATCAGGAGGCTGCCGTCCGTGCCGGTCGGCCTCGGGGTGAGGGTCACCGAGATCCGCTGCACCCGGTTCTGCGCCAGTCCGGCCTCCAGGTCGCCGGAGAGCACCCACGCCTTGATCCCACCGCTCGCCCGCGCGTCGCGCTTCAGCTCGACCGTGAAGTCGAGCGTCACCGGCCCGACCTCGAACTGGATCGGCTGGCCGGCGCCCCGCGCCGATGCGTCGGACAGCTGCCGGCGGATCACCTCGATCGCGTCGGACAGCTCGATGCCGTGCTCCATCTCCGCGGGTCCCCCATCTGTCGCAGAACGTCGTCGAGTTGAGGATATCGGCCGTCGACCACCCCGCGCGTGCGGATCCGTCGGCCCGACGAACGTCCAGCTCGGGCGCGGATCACGGTGGCGACACGCGCCCCGGTCGAACCGCCGTACCTGCGTCGCCTGCCCCGGCGCCGACCTGACAACCGGCGTGCGCCTGAGCGGGATTCGACCCTCCCTATACTGAGCATGACAATCGACCGGTCGTCGGCACGCGGGTGGGGGAGTGATGACGGTGCGGATCGGGCTGCTCGGGCCCCTGCGGATCAGCCGCGACGGGGTGGCGGTGGAACCGGGCGGGCAGCGGCAGTCGTGCCTGCTGGCGGTGCTGCTGCTCAACCACGGCCGCACCGTCTCCCGCGCCGACCTGGCCGGCTGGGCCTGGCCGGCGGCCCCGCCCGCGACGGTGGACCGGCAGATCGCCAACTACGTCGCCGGCCTGCGCCGCACCCTCGCCCCGGTGGCCGAGGAACTCGGCCTGCTGGCCCGCCATCCCGGCTTCAGCGCGCGACTGGCGCCGCAGGTGCTGGACGTGGACCGGTTCACCGCCCTGCTGGGCGCGGCCCGCACGGCGCACCGGGCCGCCGAGCACCAGCTCGCCACCGCCCGGGTGCGCGAGGCGCTCGACCTGTGGCAGGGCCAGCCGCTGGACGGGCTGGACACCCCCTACCTGCGCCGGCAGGCCGCCGCGCTGGAGGCCAGGCGGCGCGAGGGCGTGCTCCTGCTGGCCGAGCTGGAGCTGGCCGGCGGACGGCCGGAGCAGGCCGTGGAGCCGCTGCGGGAGTTGCTGGCCGGCCGGCCGGCCGACGAGGCGGCCACGCTGGTCCTGATCCGGGCGCTGACCGTCACCGGGCAGCAGGCCGAGGCCGCCGAGGCCGCCGCGCGGGCCACCCGGGCGCTGGTCCGGCAGGGCCACCGGCCCGGCCCCGCCCTCCAGCAGGCGCACCGCGAGGCCCTGACGGGCGGCACCGCCCCCGGCGCGCCGCTCAGTGTCCCGGTCGTCGCCCCGGGCGCCGGCGCCGGCCGGCCACGTCGTCAACTTCCCCCGGACACCAGTGCGTTCACGGGCCGTGACCGCGAGCTGCGGCACATCATCGCGCGCACCGAGGGGGCCGCCGCCGAACCGCGCGGCGGCGCGCCGCTGGTCTGCACGATCGACGGGATGGCCGGGATCGGCAAATCCGCGCTGGCCGTGCGGGCCGCGCACCTGCTGGCCGACCGTTTCCCCGACGGACAACTCCACCTGGACCTGCACACCCACAGCACCGGCCTGCCGCCGCGCTCCGCCTTCGAGGCCCTGGGCGTCGCGCTGACCGGCCTGGGCCTGCCGCCCCAGGCCGTCCCGCCCGAGCTGGACGCCCGCACCGCCGCCTACCGGGCCGCACTGTCCGGCACCCGCACCCTGATCTGCCTCGACGACGTCAGTGACGAGGCCCAGGTGCGCGCCCTGCTGCCGGGCGGCGCCGGCTGCCTGGTGCTGGTCACCAGCCGCAAGCGGCTCAAGGGCCTGGACGACACCGAGACGCTGAGCCTGGACCCGCTGCCCGAGGCCGACGCCGTCGCGCTCTTCCGGGCCACCTGCGGCCGCCGGCTCGGCGAGGCCGAGGCGTCGCTGCTCGCCGAGACCGTCGCCCACTGCGGGCGGCACCCGTTGGCGTTGCGCATCACGGCCTCGCTGCTGCGGCACCGCCGGGCCTGGGGACTGGGCGACCTGCTGGCCGAACTGCGCGAGGGCCGGGGCGACCTGGAGGTCTTCGACGACGGCAGCCGGAGCCTGGCGGCGGCCTTCGACCTCTCCTACCGCGCGCTGCCCGCCGAGCAGCGGACCCTGTTCCGGCTGCTGGGACGGGCTCCCGGCCGGGACGTCGACGCGTTCGGCGCCGCCGCGCTGCTCGACTGCGCCGCCCGGCCCGCCCGACGGCTGCTGCAGGCCCTCGCCGACCGCCATCTGCTCGCCGAGCCCACCCCCGGCCGTTTCACCATGCACGACCTGCTGCGCGAGTACGCCCGCGCGCTGGCCCGGGCCGAGGACCCGGCGACCGCGGGGGAGGCCGCGCTGGACCGGCTCTTCGACTACTACGAGCGCACCGCCCGGCGGGCCGACCGGCACACCCGGATGGTGCCGCGCGAGGAGGCCCCCGAGCCCACCGCGCCAGGGGAGCGGCCGCCGGCCGCCCCGCGGCTGGACTGTCGCCAGGACGCCGAGGCGTGGCTGGCCGCGGAGATCGAGAACGTGGTGGCGGCCGCCCGGTACGCGGCCCACCGTGCCGACCCCCGGCACGCGGTCACCCTGCCCCTGGCGGTCGCCTCCCAGCTCTACCACCACGGGCCCTGGCCCAGGGCCCTGGAACTGCTCTCCCGTGCGGCGGGCGTCGCCGGCGGGCTGGACGACGCGGGGGCCCGCGCCGCCGCGCTGCTGGCGGTCGGACCGCTGCGGCAGCTCACCGGGGACCGGGTGGGAGCCGCCGAGGCGCTGCACACCGCGCTGGACCTCTACCACCGCGCCGAGGACCCGCTGGGGCAGGCCAACATCCTCACCGAGCTGGGCCGTGCCCGCCTGCACGCGGCCGACTACCCGGCCGCCGCCGAGCACTGCGCCGGCGCCCTGCGGCTCTACCAGGAGGTCTCCAGCGGCCTGGGGCAGGCGAACGCGCTGAGCGTCCTGGGCCGGATCCGGCAGCGGACCGGGGACTACCGGCGCGCCATCCAGAACTCCCGGCGCAGCCTGCTGCTGTACCGCCGGGCGGGCAACCCGCTGGGCCAGTCACGCGCCCACAGCGAGCTGGGCACGGCCCAGTACCTGGCCGGCGGACACCGGGCGGCGATGCGCGAGTTCCTGGCCGCGCACCGGCTCTGCGAGGAGCTGAACAGCCCGCTGGGGCAGGCCGTCGCCCTGCTGGCCCTGGCCGCGGTGCGGCGCCGCTGCGGGAACTACCGCGGTGCGGCGCTGGACGGCGCCCGCGCCCTGGAGCTCGCCCGCGAGCTCGGCAACCGGATCACCTGGGCCGACGCGCTCACCGAACGCGGCCTGCTGCGCGGCCTGACCGGCCGGCTCGACCTGGCCCGGCTGGACTGCGAGCAGGCGCTGGAGCTCCACCAGGGACTGGGGCAGCGCAGCGGCGAAGCCGGCGCGCGGGTGCACCTGGGGATCGTGCAACGCCTGCAGGGCGACTGGGCCGGGGCGCTGGACTCCGGCGACGCCGCCCTGCGGGTCTTCACCGAGCTCGGCGAGCCGGGCAACGAGGTGTGGGCGCTGACCCAGCACGCCGCGGCGCTGCGCGGCGCCGGGCGTACCGAGGAGTCGCTGCGGGCGTACCGGCGGGCCCTGGAACTGAGCCGGGCGCTGTCCAAGGCGGACGACGAGGCGGCCTCGCTGGAGGGTGTGGCCGAGCACCTGCTCGACCACGGCGACCCGCGCCGCGGCGCGGACCTGCTGGACCGGGCCCGGCGGCACTACCACCGCCTCGGCATGCGTCCGGACCTGTGCCGCGTCTCGCGGCGCCTGGCCGCGCTGACCCCGGTCTGACCGGAGCACCGTCCGCCCCCGCTGCCGCGTCCCGCCCGTGCCCCGCCGATGCGCCGCGTGCCCCACCGACGCTCCGACGGTGCCCCGCCCGCGTCCTGACGGGCTGTGCGATCGCCGTGCTCGGATTGTGCACGGCTGCTGCGAGTCTGCTGCCCCGCGCCGCTCGGGCGCGGACCGGCACGCAGACGAAGGAGTCACCCATGCCCACACCCTCGGGGCAGTCCGGCGGGATCACGCGTCGCACCCTGTTCCGCACCGGAGCCGGCCTGGCGCTGGGGACCGGCCTCGCCGTGGGCACCGGCCTGCCCGGTGCCACCCCGGCCTTCGCGACCAACGGCATCGGGCAGACCGGAGCCCCGCTGTGCCAGCAGCCCGGCGACTCGGCGGCCGCCCACGGTCTGGGCAGCGGCGACCTGGGCATCCCCTACCTCCGCGAGCACGACGGCAGTTGGGGCTACGTCTTCGGCGACTCGTTCAACGTCGCCGGCGACTACCTGCGGTCCCCGGTGATGCTCAACCAGGGCGGCTTCGACAGCTCGGGGTCGGCGCCGATCGCGTTCAGCTGGGCCATGCCGAACGGGAACGCCGCACCGCTGTTCGACTACGTCTCCGGCGGGGACAACGGCTTCGGCACCGAGAGCACCCGCATCCCGAACGACTGCATCGAGTTCCGCGGCCGGACCTACCTGCAGTACACCTCCGTGCTGCACGGCATCGGCCCGGACCCGCTGCCGGCCGGTGACGACGGCTCGGTGATGTCCGGCGTCGCCTACTCCGACGACGGCGGGGTGACCTGGACCGACTACGGCTACCACTGGGACGGCCAGTACCGCGGCGTCAACCAGTCCATGTACGGGATGTGGTCCTTCGCGGGCATCGACCCCGACGGCTGGCTCTACATCTTCTCCAAGCGCTGGAACGGCAGCCACAAGAACACCGCCGACCAGGGCGCCATCCAGCTGTTCCGGATCGACCCCGACGACTTCCGGGCGGGCAACTTCGGCGCGCAGCAGAACTGGACCTACAACGGCCGCTGGTACTGGGCCTCCGACGGCACCCCGCCGACCCCGCTCTTCGGCCCGGGCAACAACATCGGCGAGTTCTCGGTGAAGCGGATCGGCGACACGTACTGCATGAGCTACTTCGACGCCACCGACGGCGCCCTCTGCACCAGGACCGCCCCGCGCCCGGACGCCGGATGGACCGCCCCCAAGACGCAGGTCGTCAACAACGCCCTGTGGCCGCCGAGCCACTGGGGCAAGCCGCAGCTCGACAACGTCTACGGCGGCTACATCCACCCCGGCAGCGCGAACGCCGGCTCGCTGACGCTGATCGCCTCGCAGTGGACGCAGCAGGGCGCCTACCGGGTCCTGCAGTTCGACGGCATCAACCCCTAGCAGAGACAGGACATCCGCATGGGACTCAGGATGCTGGCCGGCGCCCTCGCCGGTGCGCTGGCCCTGTCCGCCGCCGCCCTGTCCAGCGCCGCCCCGGCGATCGCCGATCCGGCCGGCGCGGCGCCGGGCAGCAGCACGGGCAGCAGGACGGTGACCTACCAGGGCGCCACGTTCCGGGTGCCGGCCGACTGGCCGGTGGTCGACCTGGCCGCCGCCCCGCACACCTGCGTGCGCTTCGACCGGCACGCCCTCTACCTCGGGCACCCCGACGCGCGCCAGGACTGCCCGGCCCACCTGCTGGGGCGCACCGAGGCGGTGCTGGTGGAGCCGGCCACGCCGGCCGCGCCCGGCGCCGTTGCGCCGGCCAGGGCCGTGGAGAACGCCTCCGCGCACGAGATCCGCGTCGACACCGCCCGGCTCCGGGTCACCGCCGACTACGGCGGCGACCGGGCGGGCGTGGCACGGATGTTGAGCGGCGCCGGCCTGCCCGCACCGGTGCGCGGCCAGGGCCCGGCCGCGCTGGCGGCCCCCCCCGCCGCCCCCGCCCCCGCGCGGGCCCCGGCCGTCCGGGCGGCGGTGGCGGGCGCGGTGGGCGGCGACGAGTCCAACTACCAGGGGCAGGGCTTCGACCTCTGCCAGGCCCCGGACTCGTCCGCGATGAGCAGTTGGATGACCGGCTCCGTCTTCGGCGCGGTCGGCATCTACGTCGGCGGCGTCAACCGCGGCTGCGACCAGCCGAACCTCAACTCCGACTGGATCGCGCAACAGGCCTCCATCGGCTGGCACTTCATCCCGCTGTACGTCGGCTACCAGGCCCCCGGGGCCTGTTCCTCCTGCTCGGTGATCCCCTCCGCCGGCCAGGGTTCGGCCGACGCCGACGACGCGATCGACCAGATGACGGCGCTCGGCTTCCAGCCCGGCTCCCCGATCTACCTGGACGTGGAGAACTACGACCCGGCGGCCCACTCGGACCAGGTGATGGGCTACGTCGCCGCCTGGACCGCCGAGTTGCACGCCCGGGGCTACCGCTCGGGGGTCTACGGCAGTGGCAGCAGCGTCATCACCGATCTGGTCGCCAACCACACCGCCTACCCGATGCCGGACGTCATCGACTTCGCCATCGCGCCCGGCGACGGCGGCGACAGCACCACGGACCCGCTGATCCCCGGCGACGAGTGGGCCGACCACCAGCGCATCCACCAGTACCGGCTGGACCACTGGGAGACCCACGGCGGCGTCAGCCTGCAGATCGACTCCGACGTCCTCGACGTCCGGCTGGCCCCCACCACCGGGACCTGGGACGACTTCGGTGACGGCCGGCAGAACCCGGCGGTCGGCCGGGAGGCCAACGGCGCGATGATCGCCTTCGCGGTCTCGCCCGACCAGCAGGGCCTCTACTACCGCGAGCAGTCGGGTCCGAACGCCGGCTGGGGCGGCTGGCAGCAACTGGGCGGCGCGGTCGGCGGATTGCCCGTGGTGGGCCGGGACCCGGACGGCCGGCTGGAGCTCTTCGTGCTGGGCCCCAACCGGGGCAGCATCATGCACATCTGGCAGATCGCGCCGGCCGGTGGCTGGAGCCCCTGGGACACCTCCTTCGGCGGTCCGGCCGCCGGGGTGACGCTGGGGCAGAACGCCGACGGCCGGCTGGAGGTCTTCGCCCTCGCGCCGGACCGCAGTTCGCTCTCGCACATCTGGCAGAGCGCGCCGAACGGCGGCTGGAGTGCCTGGAACGGTGACGGCAACGGGTTCTTCGGTGGTCCGGCGGGGGCCGTGCCGGTGGTGGGCCACGAGGCGGACGGTCGGATGGCGGTCTTCGTCCTCGGCCCGAACGGCAACGCCGTCGCCACCCGTGAACAGACCGCGCCCAACAGCGGCTGGGGCCCCTGGAACGGTTCCTTCGGCGGTCCCGCAGCCGCAGTGACGGTGGGGCAGAACGCCGACGGGCGGATGGAGGTCTTCGCCCTGGCGTCCGACCGGAGTTCGCTCTCGCACATCTGGCAGACCGCCCCGAACGGCAGTTGGAGTGCCTGGAACGGTGACGGCAACGGGCCCTTCGGTGGTCCGGCGGGAGCTGTCCCCGTCATCGGTCACGAGGCGGACGGCCGGATGGCCGTGTTCGTCCTCGGTCCGGGTGGCAACGCCGTCGCCACCCGTGAACAGACCGCGCCCAACAGCGGCTGGGGCCCCTGGAACGGCTCCTTCGGCGGCGCCGCGGCGAGCGTCAACGTCAGCCGCAACGCGGACGGCCGCATGGAGGTGTTCGCCCTCGCCCCGGGCGGCGCCAACATCTCGCACATCTGGCAGACCGCCCCGAACGGCGGCTGGAGTGCCTGGAACGGTGACGGCACCTTCGGCGGCGCCGCCTGGACCGGCCCGTGAACCCCTCGAAAGGACCAGGTGAGACCGTGAAGACGGATGCGACCCTTCGGCGGCGATCGGCGGGGGTGAGGCTCCGCGCGCTGTTGGCCGTCGCCGGCCTGCTCCTCGGCATCGCCGGACTCGGCCTGATCAGCAGCCAGTCGGCCACCGCCGACTCCGCGTTGGGCGGCCCCATCACCCGCAGCGAGATCATGTCCCGGGCCCAGTACTGGGTGGACAACCAGCCGGGCTCCTACGACTCGAACGTCACCTCCCCCGGCCCCGGCGGCGACTTCTCCTACCGCAACGACTGCTCCGGCTACGTGTCGATGGCCTGGCACCTGGGCGCCAACCCCTGGACCGGGGCGCTGTTCGACACCTACTCCTACGCCATCGACCGCAGCGCCCTGCAGTCCGGCGACATCATGGACGACTACAGCGAGCACGTCTTCCTCTTCGACCAGTGGCTCGACGACAGCGGCGACTTCTCGTACTACACCTTCGGCTCCACGCCGGTGCAGCACCTGACCGCCAACATCAACAACGCCTCGCTGGACGGTCACCCCAACGGCGACTACTCCGCCCGTCGTTACAACAACCTGATCGAGGACGGCGTCGCCAAGCCGCACCCGTACCCCGCCGGGCGGGTGGTCTCCGGCCGCGACGCGGACGGCCGTCTGGAGTCCTTCGCCGGCGGGCACGACGGGATCTGGCACGCCTGGCAGACGGCCGTCAACGGCGGATGGTCGGACTGGGTGAACGAAGGAGGCCCGGCCGACGCCCAGTTGGCGATCGCACCGAACCAGGACGGCCGACTCGAGCTCTTCGCCCTCAACGGCTCGGTGCTGGACCACATCTGGCAGACCGCACCGAACGCCGGCTGGTCGGGCTGGGCCCAACTGGGCGGCGGCGGTTACCGCCTGGCGGCCGGGAGCAACGACGACGGCCGGATCGAGGTCTTCGCCTCCAACGGCTCCGGCGTCTTCCACACCTGGCAGACCGCGCCCAACAGCGGCTTCGCCGCCTGGGCCGGGGTCGGCGGCCCGCCGAACTCGCGCCTGCAGATGGAGAGTTCCCCGGACGGCCGGCTGGAGGTCTTCGCGCTCTCCGACACGGCCTTCGGCCACCTCTACCAGACGGCCGTCAACGGCGACTGGTCCGCCTGGGACGACTTCGGCGGCGGTGGGCACGGGTTGACGGTCGACCACGACGCGGACGGCCGCCTCGAGGTGTTCGCCTCCAACGGCTCCGGGGTGTTCCACCGCTGGCAGACCGGTCCGAGCAGCTGGTCGGACTGGACCGGCACCGGCGGCGGGGCCACCGACTCCGAACTCACCTCCGCCCAGGCGGTCGACGGACGCATCGAGGTCTTCGCCGTCAACGGCGCCACCGCGACCCACCTGTGGCAGACCGGCGTCAACGGCACCTGGTCGGCCTGGGAGACCTTCGGCACCGGCGGCACCACCATCACCGCCGCCAACAACCAGGACGGCCGGCTGGAGGTGTTCGCCACCAGCAGCGCCGGGGTCTTCCACCGCTGGCAGACCGGCTTCAGCACCTGGTCCGCCTGGGCCTGGCTGGCCTCCACCGCGGGCCCGCCGATGAGCTGACCCTCCCACCCCGGCAACGCCCTGCGCGGCCCCGCCCCCGGCGAGGCCGCGCAGGCGTGCTTGCGCCCTCACCCGCACCACGTGGCGGGCCGAGGGCCGCCCCCCGGCGACCGGGTCGGCCCGGCCCCTTTCTTGCCACCCCCGGACACTGTGCCTAGGGTGACCGCGGGACGGTGATCAGGGTGTTCGCGGATGGTGAGGACGGGGCGGCGGGCCGGCGCGGCAGGTTCCCGATGGTGGGCCGCCACCGTGAGCTCGGGCAGCTGCTGGCCGCGGTTCGACAGGCCCCCGCCGTCGTGCTGGTCGAGGGGGAGGCCGGCATCGGCAAGTCCCGCCTGGTGCGCGAGGCCTCCTTCGTGCTGCACGCGGAGCGGTGGCGGGTCCTGTCCGGTGGCTGTCACCCCCTGCGCGAGCCGTTCCCCTTCGGGCCGGTGGTGGACGCCCTGCGCAAGGCCGATCTGGCGCACGCCCCCGTCTTCCCGCCCACCGCCGGTGCGCTCGCGCCGTTGCTGCCCGACCTGGCCGACCGGCTCCCGCCCCCACCGCCGCAGCCGGCCGACGTGTCCGCGCAGCGTTTCCAGCTCCTCCAGGCGGTCCGGTCCTTCCTCGCGGCGCTCGGCCCCACCGTGCTGGTCGCGGAGGACCTGCATTGGGTGGACGAGGCGACCCGCGACCTGCTCCTGCTGCTCGCCCGTGACCTGCCGCCGCAGCTGGCCCTGGTCCTCACCTACCGGGCCGAGGACCTGCCCACCGGAGGGACCGTGCTGGGCGCGGCCTACCGCCGGCCGCCGGGCACGGGCGGCACCCTGGTCCGGCTCGGCCCGCTGCCGCAGGCCGACGTGCGCGAGCTGGCGGCGGCCGCCCTCGGTGAGCACGCCACCCCCGCCCTCGCCGCCGCCCTGTACCGGCGCTGCGAGGGTCTGCCGCTGGTCGCCGAGGAGGACCTGATCACCCTCGCCGAGCAGGGCGGAGCCCACGGGTACACCGGATCGGCGCAGGGGCTGGCGGAGGCGGACGCACCGCCCGGCCTGCGCGAGGCGGTCACCGAACGGCTCGGCCGGCTGTCGCCGGCCGCCTTCGCCCTCGCCCGGGCGGCCGCGGGGCTCGCGGGCGCCCCCGGCGAGGAACTGCTCCGCGACCTGGCCGAACTCGACGCCGACCAGGGCGCCGAGGCGGTGACCGAGCTGCTGGCGGCGTCGGTGCTGCGCGAGGCGGACCACGGCGCGTACGTGTTCCGGCACGTGCTCGCCCAGCAGGTCGTCTACCGGAGCATCCCCGCCCCCGCGCGGCTGCGCCTGCACCGGCGCACGGTCGATTCGCTCCGGGGCCGCACCCCGGCGCCCCTGGTGCAGATCGCCCACCACACCCTGGCCTCCGGTGACCGCGCCGGCTGGCTGCTGCGGGCCCAGGAGGCCGCCGACCGGGCGATCGCCGTCCGTGACAACGGGACGGCCGCGGCGTTGCTGCACCAACTGCTGGGCCGGCCGGAGCTGCAGGGCGAGGGTCGGTCCCGTGCGGCCCTCGCGCTGGCCGGGGTCGCCGCGACCAGCCTCGAGTTCCGCACCGATGCCCGGCTGTTGCGCCGGCTCCTCGCCGACCCGCGGCTGCCGCAGGAGGTCCGCGGCGAGATCCGGCTCGGCCTGGGCCTGGGCATGCTCAACGAGACCGCGGATCCGGCCGGGTTCGACGAGGTCGAACGGGCGGTCGGCGAGCTGGTGGAGCGCCGTCCCGAGCGCGCCGTCCGGGCGATGGTCGCGCTGGCCCTCAAGGAGGCCGAGGGGCCGCAGTACACCGGGGCCTGGCTGGACCGGGCCGAGGCGGCCGTCCGCGACGGCGGGAACGAGGCGCTGCGGGCCGCCGTCCGGGCCAGTCGGCTGACCCTGATGACCTGTCAGGCCGACCCGTCCGTGTGGGAGTCGGTCGCACGGCTGCCGCGTGACACGCGGGACCGCGAGGTGCTCCGGCAGACCGGGCGCGCCCTGCAGAACGTCGCCGACACCGCCGCGTACCTCGGGCACGACGGACGGGCCGCCGCGCTGGCGACCGAGGCGGGCCAGATCGCGGCCCGGGTCGGCAGCCCGATCTCGGTGTTCCTGTCGGGTGGCACGCTGCTGCGGCTGGACGCCCTGGCCGGACGGTGGGACGGGCTGGAGGAGCGCCTGGACGCGCTGGTGGAGGCCTACCCGACCGCGGTCGCCCCGCTGACCGAACGGGCGGTGCTGACCGGCATGCTGGCCGCGGCCCGTGGGCAGCACGCCAGGGCGCTCCAGCTGCTCGGCGAGGCCGCCGGGATCGGTGGGAACCAGTTGGTGGTCGGCACGGAACTGCGGATCGCGACCGGCCTGAGCTCCCTCCACCTCGCCCGGGGCGACGCCCTGCGCGCCTGGGTGGTCGCCGAGCAGGCGGTCGAGACCGCTCGGCGGGCCGCCGCCTGGCCCCGGGCGGCCGAGTTCGCCCGCGGGCTCGTCGGGCGCGACGCCCCCGCGGCGGCCGCCGACCTGGCGCTGGCCCACGGCCTGCTCCGGCGGGAGGCCGAACCGGTCGCCGCCGCACGGCACTTCGCCGAGGCGGCGGACGGCTGGCGGGGGATCGGGCGGCCGTACGACACGGCCCGGGCGCTGGAACGGTGCGCGGACGCCCTGCTGCGGACGAGTCCCGGGCAGGCGGCGGCCCCGTTCGCCGAGGCGCTGACCCTCTTCACGGACCTCGGAGCCACCGCCGACGCCACCCGCTGCGGGAAGGTGCTGGGCGACCTCGGCCTCGTCCGCCGTGGGCCCGGCCGTCGAGGGTACGGCGGCACGCTCTCGCCGCGCGAGCACCAGGTCGCCGGGATGCTCGCGGCGGGCGCCACCAACCAGGCGATCGCCGACGACCTCCACCTGTCGCCGCGGACGGTGGAGAACCACGTCGCCAAGGTGCTGCGCAAGCTCGGCACCGGGCGGAAGGACGTGGCGACGGTGTACCCGCAGCCGTCCGACCGCGGCTGAGCGGGTCCGTTCCGGGTGGGCCGGTCCGGGCCGGGTGGGCCGGGTGGGTCGGCTGTCCGGGGGAGCGGTCGGTGGCGGGCCGCGACCGACCTGAACGGAACCGATCAGGCGTCGTCGCCTTTCACTCCCGACACCCGCACAGCACATCCGCCGGCGAGCCGTACCGTCAAGAGCTCGCGGCGTTCGATTCCCGGTCGATATTTCTCTGTTGCCCGGGGCCGTGCGGTACCCACGGAAACGACTACTCATGAATTCCCGATCGATTGAACAGGTAGTTCCGGTCGCGGGGTACCCATGGTTTTCCGGCGCCCCGGGCGAGTGGCATCCCGCCAGAAGTCCCCTGGTGACAGGCGTATAAGGTCGGCTCGGCTCATCGTCCGTCGCGGTCCCAGCGACTGCCCGCACGGTTTCCGGCCGGCCCGAACGGCCGTCGGTGCGGTGATTCCACCGCCTTCGGAACCGGTCGAGTGCGGGAATCGAAGACTGTCCGCCGGACCGTCGTCCAGAGATTTCGCCCGAAATTCCCGGCGGCCATTGACCGGTGGCCCCGCCGTCACCATACTGTTCGATTCTGGTCGCCTCTGTTGTTTTGCGATGGTTCGCGGCCGTCCACCCAGTCATCCGGAAGAGGCGTGCGGTACGCCGCTCCCGGTCCCGACGAAAGGCATCCCCCCATGCCCGACTCCCTCCGCCTGCCCAGGCCGGGACGCGTCCTGCGCAGGGCGGCGTTGGCCGTCTCCCTGCTGCTGTCCGGTGTGCTGACCGCCGGTCAGGTCATCGCCCCCGCGGTCGCCTCGGCCGCCACCGTGTCCACGTCCATCACCGTCGACGGCAGCCGCTCCGGCCGGGTCTTCGACGGCGTGGGCGCCGCGAGCGGCGGCGGTGGCAACTCCCGTCTGCTGATCGACTACCCCGAGCCGCAGCGCAGCCAACTGCTGGACTACCTGTTCAAGCCCGGCTACGGGGCCTCGCTGCAGTCGCTGAAGATCGAGATCGGCGGGGACACCAACTCCACCGACGGCGCCGAACCCAGCTACCAGCACACCAAGGGCACCGTCGACTGCAACCAGGGCTACGAGTGGTGGCTGGCCGAGCAGGCCAAGCTGCGCAACCCGAACATCAAGCTGTACGGCCTGGCCTGGGGAGCGCCGGGCTGGATCGGGGTGAACGACCCCGCCAACCCCTCGCCCGGACAGCCGTACTTCTGGTCGCAGGACATGATCGACTACCTGGTGGGCTGGTTCGGCTGCGCCGCCCAGCACCACCTGCCCATCGACTACATCGGCGGCTGGAACGAGCGCGAGTACAACGCCACCTGGTACAAGGACTTCAAGGCCGCGCTGGTCGCCTCCGGCCACGGCGGCACCAAGGTCGTCGCGGCCGACAGCTACGACTGGAACCTCGCCTCGGACATGGCCGCCGACCCGCAGCTGAACGCCGCGATCGACGTCGTCGGCATGCACTACCCGTGCGGCTACCTCGGTGCGATGAGCACCTGCAACAGCACGCCGGCCGCACAGGCGCTCGGCAAGCCGATCTGGGCCAGCGAGAGCGGCTCGCAGGACTACGACACCGGGGCCCAGGCGGTGGCGCGCGCGATCAACCGCGACTACATCGACGGCAAGATGACCTCGTACATGAACTGGCCGGTCATCGCCGCCCTCTACCAGAACCTCTTCTTCTCCACCGACGGCCTCTCGATGGCCACCCAGCCCTGGTCCGGCAGCTACTCCCTCGGCAGGACCACCTGGGTCACCGCGCACACCACCCAGTTCACCCAGCCCGGCTGGCAGTACCTGGACCAGGCCAGCGGCTACCTCGGCGGGAACCGGGCCGACGGCAGCTACGTCTCGCTCAGGTCGCCGAACACCAGCGACTACAGCACGGTCATCGAGACCGTGGACGCGACCGCCGCGCAGAGCGCCACCTTCACCGTGGCCGGCGGCCTGTCCACCGGCCAGGTCCACGTCTGGGCGACCAACCTCAACTCGACCAACCCCGCCGACTACTTCGTCCACACCCAGGACCTCACGCCGGTGCGCGGCTCCTACACGCTCACCCTGCAGCCCGGTTACGTCTACACCGTGAGCACCACCACCGGCCAGGGCAAGGGCACCGCCACCGCGCCGGCTCCCGCGCCGCTGAACCTGCCGTACGCCGACGGCTTCGACACCCCGGCCGCCTCCACCTCGCCGAAGTACTTCTCCGACATGAACGGCGCCTTCCAGACCGTCGGTTGCGGTGGCGGCCGCACCGGTTCCTGCCTGCGCCAGATGGCCCCCGCCGCGCCGATCCACTGGACCGACGAGGCCAACAAGGCGCCCTACACCATCGTGGGTGACAGCACCTGGGTCGACTACACCGCCGCCGCCGACACCCTCTTCGAGCAGCCCGGCGCCGCCGAGGTGCTCGGCCGGGTCAACCAGCAGGGCCGCAACGACAACGGCCTGAACGCCTACCACCTGCGGCTGAGCGACACCGGCACCTGGTCGATCCTCAAGAGCGACCTGAACTGGAACTTCACCACCCTGGCCTCGGGCACCGTCCCCGCGCCCGGCCTGAACAGCTGGCACCACCTCGCGCTGACCATGCAGGGCCCGACCCTCACCGCGGCGATCGACGGCACCACCGTCGGCACCGTCACCGACTACTCGTTCACCTCCGGCATGGCCGGCCTGGCCCTGACCGGCTACCAGACCCAGCAGTTCGACAACCTCGCCCTCACCCCGGGCACCGGGAGCGGCACCTCCTTCACCGGCCAGGTCCCCTCCGGTGTCACCGGCAAGTGCCTGGACGACTCCGGCAACTCCGCCGCAGACGGCAGCAAGGTCATCATCTGGACCTGCGACCCCACCGACCCGGCCCAGACCTGGACCTGGAACAACGGTCAGCTCCAGCACAACGGCAAGTGCCTGGACGTGATCGGTGCGGCGACCGCCTCCGGCACCCTGGTCGACCAGTGGACCTGCAACGGCGGCGGCAACCAGCAGTGGACGGTCCAGAGCGACGGCACCCTGAAGGGCGTCCAGTCCGGCCTCTGCCTCGACGACCCCGCCGCCAGCACCACCGACGGCACCCAACTCATCATCTGGACCTGCACCGGCGCCGCCAACCAGCGCTGGACCCTGCCCTAACCGGTCCCCCCACCCCACCCGGCCACTTCGTCGGCTGACCTGCCCCGGCCCGCTCCGCCCCGGCCCGCTCCGCCCCCTGCGCCCCGCCTTCGATCCGAGGCGGCCCTAGGCGGGCGTCAGTCCGTGGAATCCCTCTCCGGCGTCCCGTCGCCCCCGGTGTCCGGGCGCGAGGCGCGGCCGGCGGGCCGGTCGTCGGTGTGCTCCGCCGCGTGCGGGTCGATCGCGGCCGCCCAGCGCTGCGCCCAGTGGGCGAGGGGGTTCAGGGCGTCGCGCGCCTCTTGCCCCAGCGGGGTGAGCTCGTAGCGGCTGTCCGGCAGTTGGTGAATCACCCGGGCATCCAGCAGCTCGGTCAGGCGCTGTCGCATCACGCTGGAGGACATGTCGTCGCACTGCTTCTGCAGGGGGCGGAATCCGAGCGGACCCGCGCGCAGCTCCCACAGGATGCGCAGGCTCCACCGCCGCCCGAAGAGGTCGAGTGCGGCCATGAGGGGGCGGCCGCTGGTCGAGCCGCGAACGGGATGGCCAGGTCTGGGTGTCGCCATGTCGGGATGTCCAGCTCTCCAGGGTTGATGCTTCGAATTCCGACACGCTAGCATCGGTGACTGCTTCGGAAATCGAAGCGGAGGGGCTGGGGTGGCACCGCCACGCGGCAGATCGGGCGGTTGCCGCCACCACGCCGACGTCCACTGAGAGCTGGAGACCAGATGACCACGACCGAGTTTCCCGCGGCGTTTCCCCTGGCGTTTCCCGCGGCGTTTCCCTCAGCGGCAGCACGGGCCGCCGCCGCTGCCGCCCTGGTCGAGGACGCGGCCGGCGAGGACCTCACCACCGTGTGGAGCGTTCCCGAGGACCTGGCGGCCACGGCCGAGATCCGCACCCGGCAGAGCGGCATCGCCGCCGGCCTCCCCGTGGTCACCGAGGTCTTCGCGCAGGTCGACCCCGGGGTCACGGTCGAGCCGGCCGTTGCCGACGGCGCCCAACTGGTAGAGGGCCAGGTCCTGGTGCGCCTGTCCGGCCCGGCGCGCAGCCTGATCACCGGGGAGCGCACGGCGCTGAACTTCCTGCAGCGCATGTGCGGTATCGCGACGCTGACCGACCGCTACGTCCGAGCCGTGGCAGGCACCGGGGCGCGCATCCTGGACACGCGCAAGACCGCGCCGGGCCTGCGCGCCCTGGACAAGTACGCGGTCACCGCCGGCGGCGGCCACAACCATCGCCCCGATCTCGCGGCGATGGTCCTGCTCAAGGAGAACCACATTGCCGCGGCGGGCGGGGTGAGCGCCGCGATCGAGGCGGTCCGGCGCGGGACGGCGCGCACCGGGCAGACCGTGGAGAGCGATGTCGAGGTGCAGACCGTCACCCAGGCCGTCGAGGCCCTCGACGCCGGAGCCCGCTGGATCATGCTCGACAACATGCCGGTGGCCGACATCGAGCAGGTCGTGAAGCTCCGGGCCGGGCGGGCCGACGCCTCCCGGATCCTGCTGGAGGCCTCGGGTACCGTCCGCCTGGACACGGTTCTCGCCATCGCGGCGACGGGCGTCGACCTCATCTCGGTCGGGGCGCTGACGCACAGCGCCCCCGCACTGGACCTGACCATGCTGCTGACGAGCGGCCCGGTGCCGTGTCCGAGGTAGCGATCGTCGACGCGTGTCAGCGGGACGGCGCGGGCGGCAGCCCGACCGCCGTCCTGGACGACGCGCCGTTCACCGACGAGGAGCGACGCCGCATTCCCACGGAGTCGGGCACCTCGCACGCCGTCTTCCTCCGCGCGACCGGAATCGAGCGTCGTCAGCCCGCGTACACCCTGCGGTTCTTCACCGCGCAGGACGAACTGCCCGCCTGCGGCCACGGCACCGTCGCCGCCCTCGCCCTGCTCGCCGAACGGGACGGCGGCGACCACGACTTCCACGCCGTGCTGCGGACGGCCCACCGCAGCTTCGACGGCCGGGCAAGCCGAAACGGTGACGGTCTGACCGCCTCGTTCGACCCGGGCCCGGTCAGCCTGCGCAGCGCCGGTGGATCCGAAGTGAGCGCGGTCGCGGGCGGCCTCGGACTGACCCGGGACGCGGTCGCCGGCGACGCCCGCGTGGCGTCGAGCGGGCGGCCGAGGCTGCTGCTGCCCGTCCGGTCCCGCGCCGCACTGGCCGGACTCACGCCGGACTTCACCCGGTTGCGCGCAGCCTGTGACCGCTACGGTCTGCTGGGCTGCTTCGCCTACTCGCCCCCGGACCGCCACGGCCGAGCAGCGGCCCGGATGTTCGCCCCGTCGATCGGCGTCCCCGAGGACATCGCCAACGCCAACAGCACGGCCTGTCTGGCAGCGCATGCCGCCGGGTTCGGCACACACCGCCTCACCGTCGACATGGGTGACCACCTCGGCAGCCCGTCCACCATCACCGCGACCGTCCACCGCGACCGCACCGGGCACCGGATCCGAGTCGGCGGCCGAGCGGCGATCGTGCGCACGCTCATGCGCTGAGCCCCGCACTGAGCCCCGCACTCAGTTCTGCACTCAGCCCTTCGCTGTGCCCTACGCGCACAAGACGAGGCCGCCGGTGCGCAGCAGGCCCGACCGCTCCCCTTCCGGCGAGCCGTCCTTCTCCCTGTCCCCCCATCTCCCGGCCCGGCCCGCCCCGGACCCGATCCGAGTCCCGCACCCGATGTGGCAGGCCGGCCGGCCGGAACAGTCATGTCGAGGACGGGAGCCTCGTCCTCCTCGAAATCGCTCCTTCCATCCCGGCCCTCATCGAGTCCCACGCCCTGATCGACATGGTCTCGACCTGGGATCGCAGCTCAACCGGTGTCGACGGCTTCGCGCTCGCCCGCCGGCTCGACGGCCTTACCGACGTCCCCGAAGCCTCGGGCCCCACCGTTCGCTGGAGGGTCTCCGACAACGTTGCGGTCAAGGAATTCCAGAGCTGGACCAGCCAGGCGCCTCGCCACTGGCGCGCGGTCATCTGGAGGGGTGGTGAAACCGGCCGCCTCCAGGTCGAAGCGGCCGCCGTGTGCGCAACCGAGCAGCCACACGTGCGGTGACCACCGGCATCGACCCCCAGTCGGTCAGAGCCGCCGAGAGCCGAACGATGTCTCGACCGTCACTCCGACGGAATGGTGTCGGAGCCGGGAGGCTACGAGCTCCACCTCGACGAACGTGCCCACGAGACCGGTCGCCTTCAACACGTTCGCCATAGCCCGTGCTCGTGCCAGCGACAGGCCGTGCACCTCTCGAAGGGCGCGCAGGACGGGCACCGCACTCGCCTCGGGCGCTGTCAGCCGGAGCCGGGCGGGTCCGTGTTCCGCCAGGAGGGCCTGGCGGATCTCCTCCGGAGTCGCGTCACCGAAGTCCTGGTCGCACCAGGCGACGGGGCAGGACTGGCAGGCTCCCTCGGTCCCCCACCACAGACGTCCGCCTCCGATGTGCTGGCCGGTGTCGAGTATCAGCACACCGCCGCAGGCCTCGCATCGTGTCGTGATCGTCACGCCCTGGCTGATCACCGCGCTCCTGTTCATCGGACCTCGCCCCGGATGGTGCCGCAACGACACCCCTCCGTCGACCGAGTATCCTCGCCAAACCTCCCGGGTTGGTTGCGGGTACAGCTGCGGTCGCGATGCCGGCGCACCAGCCTCCCAGCCCGGGCCGATCGCGCTTGCAACCGGTGATGTCGCCGTGGTGCGGATGCCGCAGACGTCGGCCGTACGGCGTTCGCCCAACGCCAGCGCCAGGGACTGCCTGAGCTTTCGGAGGCCCGCTGCCGATCGGGACCGGGCGGGTAGCAGGGACGGGGCGATGCCGGGCTCGTAGGTCGAGTTCACCGACGTGGGTCACCGGCTTCGTCCGCCGAACGCCTGGTACCGGCCGCACCGGCCGCGCCGCCCGGGATGCCGGGAGCCAGAGGCCCCGAGCGGGCGGTCGCTACCGGCTGCTCGGGGCCTCTGGGTCGCGGTGGCTACGGAGCCGAGGCTCAGCAGCGGTGGAGGGACTCGCAGTCCTCCCAACGGGTGCCGCTGTCCGGGGTGGTGGAGCCGGGGGCCGGGGCCATCAGGGAGCGGGGGGCGGCCGGGGAGGTGGTGGGGGCCTGGTGGCCGGTGGCGAGGCGGACGGCGACGGCGTCGAGGATGTCGTGCGGGACGGGGCCGGTGAAGTTGTTCAGCATCGCGGTGAAGGCCAGGTGGTGGCCGTCGGGGGTGGTGACGTAGCCGGTGAGGTTGTCGACGCCGCTCATGGAGCCGGTCTTGGCGTGGACGTTGTTGGCGGCGGCGGTGCCGCGCATGCGGTTGGCGAGGGTGCCGCCGACGAGGCGGTCGGGGTTGCCGGCGACGGGGAGGGCGTTGTACCAGGCCTGGTACCACGGCTTGGTCTGGGCGGCCTTGAGGAGAGCGGTCATCTTGGCGGGCGTGATCAGGTCGTAGCGGGAGAGCCCGGAGCCGTCGACCTGGCGGCCGGCGGGGGTGGTGAGGCCGTTGGCCGCCAGGAAGCTCTTGATCTGGGTGATGCCGGCGGTCCAGGTGCCCTGGCCGGCCTTGACCTTGCCGATCTCCTTGGTGAGGTGCTCGGCCATGCCGTTGTTGCTGAGCTTGAGCATCGGCACGATGAGTTCGGAGAGCGGCGCCGAGTCGTGGCTCGCCAGTGGCTGGGTGGCCTCGGTGCCGGTGGCGGCCCGGACGTCGTCGTGGACGACGTGGACGCCGTGGCGCTCCAGGGCGCCGGCGAAGACGTCGCCGGTGTAGACGGCCGGGTTCTCCACGGTCTGCCAGAAGGTGACGGGGGCGGCGCCGATCGGCAGGCTGCCGTTCAGGTCGAGCGAGTTGACGGAGCGTCGGCGCTCGACGTCGGCGGTGGTGGTGCTGCCCGCCGCGCCGGTGGTGATCCTGCCGTCGAGCTGCATCGGCGCCTCGGCGGGCGACAGGCTCACCCGGGCGTCGTCCCCGGCGTTGGCGCCCGGGGTGACCGTCACCTGCACGGTGTCCATGGTGTACTCGGAGTCCGGGGCGACGGTGAGGCCGGATATCTGCGGGCTGTACGTGTACGGCTGGTCGTCCCAGGCCCAGCCGGGGCCGTACGGGGTGGAGTCGTAGCGGGTTCCGTCGGCGAGCACGCGGCCGGTGACGGTGGTGATGCCCGAGTCGGCGACCCGGGCGGCGAGGTCGTCGAGGTCCCCGGGCCGCAGGCTGGGGTCGCCGCCGCCGCGCAGGAGGAGGTCGCCGACCAGCACCCGACCGTACACGCTGCCGGCGGTGCGGACCTCGGTGGTGAACCGGTGGTCGGCGCCGAGCAGTTCGAGCGCGGCGGCCGAGGTGACGGTCTTCAGGGTGGACGCCGGGGTGAGCAGGGCGTCGGGCTGGTGCTGGTAGAGCACCTGGCCGGTGTCGGCGTCGATGACCTGCACGCCGGCCTGAGCGTTGGTCAGCCGGGCATCGGCAAGGATCGCGCCGAGGTCGGCGGTGAGCGTGGGATCGGCGGGCGCGGGGGTGTCCGCCTGGGCGGATCCGACGAGCAGGGACGCGGCGAGCATCACGGCGGCGAGCGGCAGGGTGCGGCGCTGCAGGCGTACGGTCAACAGGGGCTCCAGGAAGCAGGTCGGCGGGGGCGGTTCCGTCACGCCCCGGCCCGCGCGCAGGCGCGGGCGGTCGACCGAGATGCCCCCATTTGTCGTGATCACGCTACCAGTAGGGCGATCGGCTGTTCTGAGGGTGTGTCATGTGTCATCAGTAGTAATGCGCTGACGGTCGGAAACGTTGCACGGTCCGCTCGTCCTGGCACGGGTGCGGCCGGCGGCGCGCGAGGGCCCGCCTCGTCGTGGTCGTCCCGAGGTGGGCGCGAGGGGTGGACGGGCTGGTCGCTGCCCCGGCACTGATCCGCGAGTCATTGACCGTGAAACCGTCTCCGGTCGTCTTCATCGCCCAGTACTGCAGGACCTGGGATTCGGGAGACCGGTGTCCGCCTTTCCCACCGCCGTCGCCGTGAAGTCGGGCGCCGGCCCGCGCCGCCACCGGCGTCCCGGGCACTGGTAGGCGCAGCCTCCTACCGGCCGTAGCATGAGGGGCATGGAGCTGCGCCAACTCCGCTACTTCGTCGCGGTCGCCGAGGAGCTGAACTTCGGTCGGGCCGCTGCCCGGCTGCTGATCGCGGGCCCGTCCCTGTCCCAGCAGATCAAGGCACTGGAACGCGACCTCGGGGTGGTCCTGTTCGACCGCGACCGGCGCTCGGTCGCGCTCACTGCGGCGGGCACGGCGCTGCTCCCGCACGTGAGGGCCCTGCTGGACCGGGCCGACGACCTGCGGCGCCGGGCGGGGCGGCTGTCCGGTGCGGAGCCGGTCCGGCTGGGCTACGTCACCTGGTTGCCGCCCGACCTGACCGCTCGCACCTCCGCGGTGGCCCGGGTGCACATCGACGCGTGGGTTGCGCCCTCCCACGCCCAGACCGCCCGGGTCGCCGATGGCAGTCTGGACCTCGCGGTGTGCTGGGTGCGGGACGAGGAGCTGGAACAACTGGGCCTGGTGGCCCGGTTGGTCGGCGTGAACCGGCTCCATGCGGTGTCCGTGGGGACCGGCGCCGGTGCCGTGCGCGCCCGGGACACCGCCGTGCTTCTGGACGACGACGTCAACTCCTGGGCGTCGTGGAACGCCTACGCCGAGGAACTGGTCCGCGGCACGGGTTCGCGGGCCGAGCACATCGCCGACGGCGGTGTCATGGGTGCGGCGTTCTTCGACCACGTCCGCCGCCTTGGCCGACCGGTCGTCAACTCACCCAAGGGGCAGACGATTTCACTGCCTCCCGACCTGGTTCAGCGACCGATCGTGGCGCCCCAGGTGCACTGGACCTGGTTGCTGGTCCGGCGTGCCGACGAGCAGCGCGCGGAGGTGCTCGCCGTGGTCGACGCGCTCTGCGAGGCAGTCGGAGACCTCGGGCCGGATGGCCCGGACGCCTGGCTGCCGATGGGCGACCGGCAGCGGCGCTCGCAGCACTAGGGCGCTGACCAGGGTTGGAAGGCTGGGCCTTCCAGCAGGGAGGCAGTTGGTCCTGACGCTGGGCCGGCGGGGCGTTGCCCGCGGCGCAGCGGCCTGCCTACGGTGACGGAGTCGATCGGCGGCCGCGGCTGCGGCGGGGGACCGGCGCCCCGGGGACGGGCCGGCCGTGATCACCGGTGACAGCAGGGCAATCGCTTCCGCCGGTGAGAGCGCCGGATTCATCCGCACGAAGGTCGTGAACGAATTGGTCGGCGGGCACGTGACCGCGCTGGGCGAGGACAACGTCGAGATCACCGCCGATGGCGATGAACCGCACCGCACCGCACCGACCGCACCGAAGTGCACCGCACCGCACCGACCGCACCGCACTGCATGCCGGAGCTGGTCGGCGCCGCCCAAATCAGCTCCCAGTATCCATAGTTGACGCACAGTAAGGGTCATTGCAGCTCATGCCCGCAGATGCTCCGCACAACACCGCATCGCCGCAGTCCGCCTTCCAGCCCCTCCAGCCGGATGACCCGGGCGAGGTGGCCGGCTACCGGTTGTACGCGCGTCTGGGGGCCGGCGGGATGGGCCGGGTCTACCTCTCCTACACCCCCGGTGGACGCCCGGTGGCGCTCAAGGTGGTGCGCCCGGAGTTCGCCGAGGAGCCCGAGTTCCGTCGCCGGTTCGCCCAGGAGGTGGCCAACGCGCAGCGGATCCACGGCCTGTACACCGCGCAGGTGATCGATGCCGGTGCCGAGGCGGAGTCGCCTTGGCTGGTCAGCGCGTACGTGCCGGGGCCCTCGCTGCAGCAGGTGGTGCGCGAGCACGGCGCGCTGCCGGTGCGCACCGTGCTGCTGCTGCTCGGTGGCATCGCCGAGGCACTGCAGGCGATTCACGGCGTCGACGTGGTGCACCGCGACCTGAAGCCCGCCAACGTGCTGGTGGCCGCCGACGGCCCGCGGGTGATCGACTTCGGGATCGCCCGGGCCGCCGACGCCACCGCGCTAACCGGCACCGGTCTGCGGATCGGCTCGCCCGCCTTCATGTCGCCCGAGCAGGCCATGGGAGCGGCGGTCACCCCCGCCACCGACGTCTTCGCGCTGGGGGCGCTGGCCGCGTACGTGGCCGGCGGCGTGCAGCCGTTCGGTGAGGGCCCGGACACCGCGGTGCTCTTCCGGGTGGTGTACGAGCCGCCGGTGCTGGATGCGGTGCCCGACGAGCTGCGCGAGCTGCTGCTGCGCTGCCTGGCCAAGTCGCCCGAGGACCGGCCGAGTCCGGCCGAGATCATCGAGATCGCCCGTAACCATCCCGAGGTCGGTGGGCAGTTGCGGTTCACCGACGACTGGCTCCCCGCGCCGGTCGCCACCGAGATCACCCGCCGCTCCGACCTGCCCAGGGCGCTGCCGACCCCCACCGTCCTCGACTCGGTGCCCTCGTTCGGCACCCCGACGCCGGCGGCGGTTCCCCCGCCACCGATCAGCGAGATGCCCACCACGCAGGCGCGGCCCCCGGCTCGGACCGTCCCGGTCCCCGGGCCCGCGCCGACCCCGGCGGCGCCGCAGGCCACGGGCGTCTCCCGGAAGACCCTGCTGACCGTCGCCGTGGTGGTGGCGCTCGTCGGCGCGCTGGCCGGGGTGCTGCTGTCCCGGACCGACAGGTCGACTACCGGCAGCAGCGCCAACCACGGCCTGGCTACCGCGAAGTCCCCGTCCACGACCGCGAGTTCGCCTGCGACCGCACCGGTAGCCGCGCCGGCAGCCGCAGCGACAACCGCACCCACCGATGCGGCCTCCACCGCCGCGGCGAGCTACACCCCGCTGGTGAGCAAGGTCGAACTGGACATCCCGGCAGCCATGTACGCCACCACCGCCTACCAGGTCGACCTGAGCAGCGGAAAGCTGAGCCCCGCTGACAGCGCCCCCAAGTGGGGGCTCGCCCTGACGCACAACAGCCCCAGCGGCGGCGCCTCGGCCGACTCCTTCACCTGGGCCGGCTTCGACCACTCCGACTTCGCCGTGGCCACCGACCCGACGACCACCCCGGCCCGGTGCAGCAGCGCGATCGACACCCACCCCGAATCCGTCCCGAGCTTCGCCCACGCGAGCGCCGGCCGGCTGCTCTGCATCCGCGACCGCTCCACCGACTCCATCGCGATCGCGACCATCGAGAGCGCCGACGTACAGACCGGCGAGGTCAAGCTCTCCCTGAGCGCCTGGCAGGCCGGCAGCTCATGAACCCGGAGGGCGAGCTCGGCCTCGGCCTCCGGCAGTCAGCCGCTGCCTGGCCGGGAGGCCCGTCGCCCGGAGGGGGTCACCGGACGTCGGGGGAGACCTGTCGCCTGGAGAGGGCCAGCGTGCGTCGTTCCCGGTTGATTTCGATGACGACGACCGAGAGAGCCTCGCCGACCTGGACGACCTCTTCCGGGGCTTCCACGGGCTTCGTGGTGAGCTCTCGAAGATGGATCAGTCCCTCGACCCCGTCGGCGACCTGGACGAAGGCGCCGAACGGAACCAACCTGGTGACCCGTCCACGAAGGGTTTGGCCCACCGCAATGCCGGCCGCGACGGCCTGGAAGGGGTCAGGCTGCCTCGCCCTCAAGGACAGCCTGGCCTCGCCGTTCCACGTGTCGAACTGGAGGAACTCACAGGAGACCCGCTGCCCGATCCGAACGACGTCCGAGGCTGCTTCGAAGCGGCGCCAGGAGAGTTCGGGGATCGTGATGAACCCGACGCCGGGGAAGACCGGGTGGTCGGGGCCGTCGTCCATTGCCACGAACACGCCGAACCGCTCGATCGCCGCGACCGTCCCGGAAAGGATCCCGCCGCGACGAAGTGAGGCCAGGAACGCCCAGAGTTCGGGGTTCTCGGTGGCAGCCATCGACATGCGGGCCCGGCCCTCCTCCTGATCGACGGCGACCACCTCGGCGGTGATCCGCTGCCCGGCCTGCACAACGGCAGAAGGACGCTGACGCCAGGACACGTCCAAGTGGCCGACCGTCCCCAGCGGGCGCGCGGGGAAGCCGTCCAGGGTCACGGCCACTCCGTGAGGTCGAGTGACCTCTGTCGCGGTCCCGTGGCAGAGGTCACCGACGTTGAGTGTTGCCAGAAAGTCCCGGGAAGCCTGATCGTCCGACGCTCCGCCCATGCCGTCCAGCCTCTCATGAGCAGCAGTTCGCCGGCCCGGCAGTCTGGTCACGCTACGAGCCCCAAGAAAAGGCGTTGGCGGTTGATCACCGAGCCGGGATACTTCCGGTCTTAAGGGGTGGGGGGATGGATGGCCGTGTTCGCGTGTGCGGGGTGCGGTGCCGTGCTGACCGCCGAAGTGTCGCGGATCGCGCTTCCCGTCCACGCCCGCCAGAGGCTTGGACATGAACTGCTCCCTGCGCTGATGGAACCGGGGACGTACGCCGTCGACCCGGAGCCCGCTGGACCGCCATGGCGGCGGTGGAGTGAGATCGGGGCGGAGGAAGCCGACGCCCGTGGCGTGTTCGCGCCGGTTCCCGCCCTGTCCTTCGGTGCGTCGGGAGCGATCGTTCTCGCGCCGGGCGACACCCGCGGCACCGTTCTGATCCCGGAGCGGTGCGACGGCGGCTGCATGGGGCTGGACGGGAGGGAAGGCCCGAACCTGGCGTGCGCGCAATGCGGGCAGGCAGTGGCGACCCGCATCGACGACTGCTCGTACTGGCAGACGGTGCGGCTCGCCCCGGACGCCGTGTACCGCCTTTCCGCTGACGGCCCCACTCACCGGAGGGTCACCTGGGAGACGCTGGCGGAGGAATACCAGGGCACGCCGCCGATCGAGCCGCCCGGTCACTGGAGCCCGCAGTGGGAGGCGGCCGTCGGCTCGTCGCTGGCCCACCTGTTGGTGGCATCGGCCGGTACGCCCCTGGCCGTGCCTGAGGGTCTCGTGGCGGACACGTTCGGCCGCGCGCTCGACGCGCTGCTCCCTCAGGGGCGGCCGGCGAAGAGACTGGCGTTGGCCGGACCAGGCCTGCCTGCCCCCGACCCCGCCTCCGACATCGCCCTGGTTCCACAACATCCGCGGACGGGGAGGGCGTGGCAGCCGTCCGGCACCGCGGTTGCCGTGCCCTTGGCCGCCGGAGTGTGGATGCATCTGGCCTTCCACAACGAACGGTCGCTGGTGCCCGTGACGGGCGGAACGCCCGAGGATGTCCTGCGCGACGATCCGCTGCCGCTGCATCCATGGCGGCTGTTCCGGCCCGACTCGGGAGTGTTCCTCCACTCGCTGGCACGACTGCCCGCTGTCCGTCAGGAGTGGCTACGCGGGATCTACGACCAGGTGACGACCCAGCCATACGCTCGCCCCTTCTAGGCGGCCCAACACTGGTAGGAGTCGTTGCTCGACTGGTTCCGAATGGATCCTGCGATGTCCTATGCGCGTGACGCACCGTCACCGACAGAGCGTTCCTGAGAGGGACGTGGCGTCGGCCAATCCCGCCCATTGGGTCCAGTCCGTGGCGGGACTGGCCGATCGCACGGGAGGATGCCGACCATGACGATGAATGAGGGCCGCGTCTGCGGCTGCCGGTGCGGTGGCATCCCCGCCCGTGGGAAGTTCCTGCCAGGCCACGACTCGAAGATCGTGCCACAGCTTGAAGCGGACCACGGAAGCCTGATCGCGTTCTGGGCCTGGTATGAAGAAGCGATGACCGGCGCGCCGCCCAAGCCGCGAAGAGTCTGACGACGCCTGGTGGCCTCAAGCTCGGCGGCGATGACATGGTGTGCGGCGTCCGGGGGTCCTACCCGAACAGCCGGGAAGGATGCGGGCCCCGTGGAACCTTGGCCGATGTCCTGCCCCGGCGCGGGGCGGGGAACAGCGGGGGACCGACTCCCGGCGGCCGAGCGTGTCCCGTAGCCGGGTGCGGAAGGCCCGGCGCGTAGGGGGAGTCCTGCGCCAGGCCCTTTCGGCCCTGCCAGGTCGGTTCAGAGCTTGCTCAGCGCCGCCTTGATGAGGTCCGCCGTGCGGCGCGGCTGGGCCATGAAGGCCGCGTGGGAGCCGTCGACCTCCTCAGTGGTCGCGCCCATCCGCTCGGCCATGAAGCGCTGGGCCTGAGGGGAGAGGGCGTTGTCGTGCCGGGCGATCTGGTACCAGGACGGGACGGTCTTCCAACCGGCCCCGGTGGCTTCCTCAGCGAACGCCGCCGCCGCGATCGGCCGTTGGGCGAGGCTCATGGCCAGGGCCAGCTCGGCGGGAAGGTCGGCGCAGAGCGACTCGTGGAAGGCATCCGCGTCGACGTACAGGTCCGGGCCGCCTGCGGCGCCGTGCGCCTCGTAGGAGGTCGGCCGTACGGTCTCGGCCAGCATCGAGGGTGGGAAGGGGGCACCGAGGCCGGCGCAGCTCTCGCCCTCGTCGGGGCCGAACGCGGCGAGGTAGACCAGACCCGCCACGTTGTCGAGGCCGGCGGAGGCCTGCGTGATCACGGCACCGCCGTAGGAGTGCCCCACCAGCAGGACGGGGCTGTGGATGGCACCGACGACCGCGCGGACCACGGCCGCGTCACCGGCCAGACCCCGCAGGGGGTTCGGCGGCGCGACGACCCGGTGCCCGACGGCCGTCAGCTCGCGGATCACGCCCGCGAACCCGGAGGCGTCGGCAAAGGCTCCGTGCACCAGGACGACCACGGGCGCGCTCGACTCGGTCGGCGCGGTCGGCTGGACGGTTTCGGACATGGGGTGGACTCCTTGGTTCGGTAGCCGTAGATCGCTACTGGTGTGACTGGTGTGGTCGAGGAGACGGCGCAGCCGCCGCGGGAAGCGATGGTCGCCGGCGAGCCTTCCTGCCGCGCGGGGGTAAGCCCCGCGCCCGGCCGCCTGACGGCTCGCCAGGGCGCCTTCCGTGGGGAGGGCGTCGCGCAGGAGGCGGTCACCGGCGACCAGTGACCGTCACTGCGGAGGTTGAGAACACCCCGGCAGGCTTCGGGCGGAGACGGCGCGGCGCGGTCTCACCAGGGAATCGGCCCGTCCTCGGTCAGGAAGGCGCCCGTCGGGCCGTCCTCGCCCGCGGTCGCCAGGTCGACCGCGACGGCCGCGCCCTCCTCCGCCGTGCGTATCCCGGTGTGGCGGTTGAGGTCGGTCGCGCAGTAGCCGGGACTCACCGCGTTGACCAGGATCCCCTCGGCACGCAGTTCGTTGGCGTAGAGCACGGTGATCGCGTTCAGCGCGCTCTTCGAGCTGCAGTAGGGGAGGAGGATCGAGGTGTAGGCGGACCACGGGCTGCCCGGGTCGGCCATGTGGGCGAGGGAGCCGAGTTCGCTGGACATGTTGACGATGCGTGCGGCGCCGGAGCGGCGGAGCAGGGGGAGCATGGCGTGGGTCACCGCGACGACGCCGAAGACGTTGGTCTCGTAGACCTGCCGGACGGTGGCGGCGGAGACTTCACTCGGTGCTTGCTGTCCGGCGGCGATCCCGGCGTTGTTGACGAGGATGTCGAGGCGGCCGAACGTGGCGTCAATGTGCTTGGCGGCGGCCTGGACGGAGGTCTCGTCGGTGACGTCCAGCGGTACGAACCGTACGTCGCCGCCGTCGGCGCGGAGCTCCTCGGCCGCCGCCTCTCCCCGCTCGGCGTCGCGGGCGCCGATCAGCACGGTGATGCCCAGGGCTGCGAGCCTGCGCGCCGTTTCCTTGCCGATGCCCTTGTTCGCCCCGGTGATCAGAGCAGTCTTCTGTGGAGTCGTCATGGCCCCAGCCTCCCCTCGCCCGCGGGCGGAGGGGAAAGACCGGAAGACTCTGGATCTATAGTCCACGGATATGAGTGAGCTAGAGGTGCGGGAGCTGAGGTACTTCATCGCGGTCGCCGAGGAACTGAACTTCAGCCGGGCCGCGCAACGCCTGGGGATGGCGCAGCCCCCGCTGTCGAAGGCGATCGCTCAGATGGAGTCCCGGGTCGGCGTACGCCTGCTGGAGCGCACCACTCGGCAGGTGAGGCTGACCACCGCCGGTCAGGTGCTGCTCGACCAGGCCCGGATCGCGGTCGAGGCGGTGCACGCGGCGGCCCGGCGAGCACGCCGGGCCGGTCAGCCGACACCCAGGCTCGTCGTGGCGGTCAAGCCGGAAGGCGATGCCGGGCTGCTGCGCGAGGTCCTCGCCGCCTACCGGGGAACGGGTTCGCATCTGCCGCCGCCCGAAGTCGTCGTCGCCGGCAGCGGAGAGCCGATCGCCATGCTGCGGGACGGCCGTGCCGATGTGGCGCTGCTGCGCAGCCCGTTCGACGGTCGAGGGCTGGATTCCCAGACGCTCGTGGTCGAGCCGCGACTGGCCGTTCTCCCCGCCGGGCATCCCCTGGCCGGACGCCGGCGACTGCGGCCGGCCGACCTCAAGGGCGAACCGTTCCCGCGCTGGAAGGGGGCCGCCCCCTCCAACACCGCCTACTACACAGGATGCGACGGAGTGGAAGCGGGCGACGCCCCCGCCGGCTCGGCGCCGGCCGACACTCCTGAAGGGCCGCTCGTGGCCAGCGTCGAGCAACTCCTGGAGGTGGTCGCGCTGGGCCAGGCGGTGGCCTTCCTGTCACTCTCGACCACCAAGCGGCACCAGCGCCCGGACATCGCATACCGGCCGGTCACCGGCCTCAGCCCCAGCGCGGTCATGGTCGCCTGGCCGGAGACCTCGCGATCCGCAGCCGTCGCCGCCTTCGTCCAGGCCGCCCACGACGTCGCCGCCCACCACCCCGACCACATGACCGCACCGGCCTACTGACCGGGGGCACTCACCCCTCGCCGCCCGGGGAGAGCCTGCCCGCGGCAGCGCGGCAGGCTGCGGCAGCGGTCACCGCGCGGATGCTCCGCGGCGGCGGGATCGCAGGTACCCGCCGCCTGCGACAACGGCGAGCAGCACGATGCCGCCCACCGCCGCCGGCTGCCAGGACGTCGGCGAGGCCGCCGCAGCGGGCGCGGCGACCGGGTGGGCAGACCCCGACTCGCCTTGCCCCTGGTCCTGGCCCTGGCCCTGTGCCTGCTCCTGTCCCTTCTCCTGTCCCTGGGTCAGCCCGTAGCCGCCGGCGAGGCCCTTGCGGTCGTACGCGGAGCCCGGGAGCTTGTCGCCGTACCGGCCGTTGACCAGCTTCTGGTAGGCGGCGAGCGTCACGCTCGTCCTTCCGCCGAGGCCGGTGGTCGCCTCCTGGTTGAGCGGCTCCACGGTGCCGTTCCCGGTGAGTCGGTACCAGGCGTGGATCTGCGGTTCTGTGAAGGTGTGGTCCGTCGCGGTGCCGCGCTCGGCGAGGCTGAGGTCGGAGTCGCCGTCGCGGATGCCGGCCAGCTGCCAGCTGTGGTCCTGGCTGTGGGGGGCGAGCAGCACGGCGGCCTGGTGCCCGTCGGCGGCGGTCACCCGGGAGGCGAGGTACGACAGTTGGAGCGCGTTCTGTGCAGTGGCCGCGGTCTTGCCCGTGACGAAGTCCAGGGTCAGTTCGTAGAGCGGGACCGGGTTCTTGTTCAGGTCGAACCGCGGTGCCGAGGTGGCGTTCGGCACGCTGCGCGGAGCGCCGGCTGTCCCTCCGTCGGCGCCTGCGGCCGGGGCGGCCGCGCGCGGCGCCGAGGTGAGGAACCGGGAGACGGTGTCGTGCACCTGGGCGGAGTCGAGGACCTGCTGGGCAGCTCCGTAGTCGGGGATGTCGCTCCCGCTGTTGCCGCCGTCGGCGAACGCCGGGCCGGCGGCCAGCAGGACGGCCATCAGCGGGGCGGCCAGGGCGGCCGGGACGGCCGGCCGCGCGAGGGTGCGGGGCAGGTGTGTGGTCTGCATGGTCGGTCGCCTCCTCAGGCGTGGATGCCGATGCGGGAGTGGGTCCACTGGAACTGGTTGTTGGACGCGTAGGTGGAGTAGTTCCACCAGGTGTACGTCTGGGTGGTGGGCCACGGGTCGCCGACCGCGATCATGTTGCTGGTGCTGTCGTAGCCGTAGATGACGTTCATGTGGCCGCCGCCGGTCGACCAGCCGATGCGCACGGCGAACGGCCGTCCGCCTGCGATCTCGTTGCTGGTCTCGCCGAACGAGGCGCTGCGGGAGAGGTCGTAGCCGCTGTTGCGGAAGCCCATCTTGGCCAGGCCGTTGGCCATGTCGTCCAGAGTGGCCGGCTGGTCGTTGCAGTCGAGCCAGCTGCCCTGGGCGGCGAGGTGGCAGAAGTCGTACTGGCTGTACTGGTTGTAGCCCCAGTAGTTGGCGAGGGTCAACCCGGAGGCGTCCCAGCACCACTCGTCCTGTACCTGCTTCTGCATGGTGACGCCAAGGGCGGTCCAACTGGTCGGGCGGACCGACGTGCAGGTCGGCAGGTTGGTGGTGTTCTCCTGGATGAAGGCGTCCGCTATGTAGTAAGTCCCGGACCAGATCCACCGGTTGTCGTTCTCGACCGTGTCGCCGGTGGTACGGCAGACCATCGGGATCCGGTCGCCGACCGCCGAGGTACCGGTGATCCGGGAGGAGACGGAGGGCAGGCTGCGCTGGTTGACGGTGCTGTAGTTGCCCTGACCGGCGATCACGGTACCGGTGGGCTGACCGGCCTGGGCGAACGCGCCGATGGCCAGCATCAGTGCGCCCGACAGCAGGGCGACGACGGCGGCTATCAGCGTTTTCTTGCGCCGGGAGGCGCGGTGGCGGTGTCGGTGCATGGTGTTCCTTGGGTCGAGGAGGGTTGTGTCCGCTCGCCGTGGGCCGGCGTCGGTGTCGACGGCGGCAGCGGCGGCGCGGGTCCACCGGGTGGGCGGGTGGTGGTCCCGCGTCCCGGTAGGTGGTGCGGCGAGCTCAGCGCCGGGGACCGAGGGCCGGCAGTCCGCGCCACGGCGAACTGCCGTGGATCGCGGACTGCCGCCGCCGGCCTTCGACCTCGGTGCTGTGCCCTAGTGCCGTATGGGATCCCTGTGCCGCAGGCAAGTTGACGGATTGCCGGACTGACGTGTCGTCGGCATCGCGTCGATGGTCGACGTGCTGCGCGGCCGGGACAGCAGGCCGATTCGGTCGTTCGGTCGCTCCCCGGACGCTGCCCGCCGGGACCGCAGGGCGGGCAGCCTCGTGATCGGCCGGCGAGTCACTCCGTTGTGACCGGGCAAGCCGCACCTCATTCCTGTCGGAGATGGAAGTGCCGGGAAGCTTGCCAGAGTGGAGATCGGCCGTGGAGTGCCCGGTTCTACGCGCGAAGATGTCGCTGTTTCAACAAAGAAAGCCCAGTGGACATGATGGATCGTCAGTGCTGTCGCAGCTCAAGCCAGTTGTCGGACGCGGTGAGCGGTGGTCCGGTCTGCCCGGCACCCTGCTCTGCATACGTCTATATCAAACCGTTATGCATGACGCGGCACTATTGGAATCGCAGTCAAATAGTGCAATTGCGCAGAGTGTGTGCAATATTACTGGGCGTCGGTCGTCGTCGGCGATCACCGCTTCGGTCACAGGCTCCAGTCGTGAGCTCTGCCGGTGTCGATGAACCATCCGGTCACGTCATGAGCCTGATCGTCGATCAGCGTGCGCCTCGCGTCGACTCGCGCTGGATTGCCGCTACGCCGTTCGGGCCGTGCTCGGCCGGCCGCCCGGCAGGGGGGTATCAGCCGGGCCGAGCCGTCCGGGCGGCCTCCTGGTCGGTCAACCGGCCGCGCGGGCAGCGCGGTTCCTCGGGCGGTCGACCTGGTGGCCGTCGATGAAGAGATCGACCCGCTCGTTGTAGAAGGCGACCAGTCCGGCGATGGGCAGGAGGGCGGCGGTGGGGAAGTCGTAGCACCAGGCGAGGTCGGGGTGGAGCCGCTCGCCGATCCGGGCGCTCCAGTAGCCACTGGTCGTTCCCTTGTACGGACACGCGGTAACGGTGTCGGTGGGGATCAGTCGCCGGAAGTCGACATCGGTGCGGTTGAGGTAGTAGCGGGTCGGCAGGCCGGTCTCGAAGACCATGACCGGCGACGAGGACTCGGCCAGCAGCACGCCGTCGCGCTCGATGCGGACCCGGCGGGTCGAGCGCAGTGCGTCGACTCGCACGTACGGGCTGCGCGGGTGGACGAAGACCTGCTCGTCCTCCTCGAACCAGGCGTCGAGGGCGCCCCACTCGAAGCACACCGTTGCGCTGAGCCCGGCGATCGGTGACTCGCGCACCACGGTCGCGGCGCCCGGCCGCTCGATGTCGCCCACCCGCAACCCGTGCAGGTGGACCCTGCCCCGGGGCCCGTCCTGCGGGCCGCTCCCGTCCGCCACCAGCAGGTCGCCGCGGATGTCGTCCAGCGGGATGTAGTACCGCGGGTAGTAGGGCACCTCCCAGACGTAGCGGGCTCGCGTCGTGTCCAGGACGGTCTCTCCCGCCAGCACGGCACGGATCCGCCGTGGCACCGGCTCGACGTGGTTGACCTGCACGTTCACTGCGGGAAAGGCCTGACGCTCCGAGTACTCGCTCACCGCACGCTCCCTCGCTGGGACACCCGACGCCACCTCTCCAGCGTAGGGCGCCGTAGCCGGCGTCGGGCTCCGAAGGTCATCGCCGCAGGTGACAGCGGTAGGGCGATCTCGGCCGGCACCATGTCCGCGTGATCGTCTCGCTGCTGTCCAAGGTGGCCCGCACGTTGCCGTCCGTCCCGGGAGTGCTGCTGCGCCGCGACACCGCGAAGGATGCCGAGCTGCTCGTACTCCGGCAGGAGTACGCGGTGCCGCGCCGCCAGTTCGCCGGCCCGGCGCGCTACGAGCCGGCGGACCGACTCCGGCCGGCGGCGCTGTCAGGGCTGATATCCCGTCACCGGTGGCGTGACGTCCTCCCGGTAGGGCCCGGCAGGCTGTGGCCCGGCACCGTGGGTTCAAGGTCCGACCGAGGTTCCCTGCGGCGCCCGAACGCCAGGCCCCGCTGGACGAGGCAGTCGGCCTGGAATTGGCCCACAACGCAAAGGAGCGGATCGCGACTGTTGAGTCGCGATCCGCATCCATGTACGTATCGAAGTGTCCGAGGCCGGACACAGACCGTGAGCCGACGCCGATCCGGGGTGTTGGGGGAGCTGGATCTGGGGGCACTCTGATGATCGCCGCGGCCCGGGCCTGATCAGCTTGCAACGGGGCCCCTTTCGTCATCAGTTCGAGGGAAGGTGCTGGGTCTGGTTGGGGTGTGCACTGGGGCTTCGTGTAATGGCCTCGCGCGAGCGGGAGCAGTTATTGAGGACGGCACGCCAGATGGTGTACGGGGACCATCCCCGCGTGGGCGGGGAGCAGACTGCGTGACCAGCGGTTTTGTCAGGGCGGATGGCAGGATTGAGCTACTTGTTGGGAAGCCGGCAATTCAGGCAATTCACTCTCTTGTGGATCAGATGCCGCAGTCAGCGTTGCCCGAAGCGGCGCTTCGCGGCCTTGCTCCAGCCCGGCTTCGGGTTGGTGGCCGTCGTGATCGGGGGTGCGGCCGGGCGGTGAATGAGGGTCAGGCCTTCGTGGTCGATGGGTTCCCAGGCGTGGTCGTGGGTGCTGAAGGTGAAGCCCTGTTCGGTGTTGGTGCTGTGGACGAGCAGGGCGCGGCCCTGACCTGCGTAGATCCGGACCTCGTTCCAGAGCAGGTCCCGGATTCGCGCTGAGGGCGTGCCGATGAAGACGCCGGCGGAGATCTCCAGGAGCCAGCGGGTGAGGAAGCCCCGGAGGCCGGCTGGGCAGTTGGTCAGAACGATGACGGTCACCAGGACTCCCCGGTGTTTTGTGCGTCCCAGTTGGTGCCGGTCGGCAGGTTGACGTCGTGGTCGGACTGAAGGGTCATCCGGTCTGCTTCCCAGCCGAGTTCGGTACCCGTATCAGCACCGATGCTCGGTTGGGCGGTGTGCGGTAGGACGAGGTTCTTGATGTCGTCGACGATGCGGTCGAGCAACCCAAGGCTGTGGATGCGGTCGCGGAGCGCTCGCCGGGTTGCCGGGCCGACATCCTCGGGCGAGGTGGCGGCGGTGTCGAAGGCAACCGGGATTCCGATCTCGATCTTGTACAGGTCTGCGATGTCCAGGACGAAGGACAGCTCGTGCCCGGAATGGATGAAGCCGAGGGCCGGGGAGCAGCCCAGGGCTGTGACGACGGCGTGGCTGATGCCGTACATCACCTGCGCTGCGGCGGTGATGGCTTGGTTGACGGGGTCGCCGGAGCTGAAGTCGCCCGGTTTGTAGTGGCGACCCTGCCAGGAGATGCCGGTTCGTTTGGCGTTGGCCTGGTAGCAGTCCTTGACTCGGCGGCCTTCGCGGCCGAGGAGTTCGCGGCGCGTCAGGCCATCTACGTCTTCGCCAGGAAATCGGAGCCGGTACATGGACCGTGCGACCTCCAGCCGGGTGCGGCGGTTGGCCCAGCAGGAGGCCTGGCCCTCGGCGAGCGTGGCCGAGCGGGTCAGGGCGCGGCCGCCGGCGTAGTAGCGCACGCCGTTCTCGCCCACCGAGACGACTCCGGCTCCGGTCTCGCCGAGGATGCTCATCGCCTGGTGGGTGATGCGGGTGCCCGGGCCGAGGAGGAGTGTTCCGATGGTGGCCGAAGGGATGTGTGTCGTGCCCGAGGCGCTCTCGGCGGTGATCGCGTTGGCGTCGCGGTGGACGATGCAGCGCTCCAGGTAGACGAAGGAGAGCCGGTCGCCCACGCGAGCCAGCTGCACCGGGGTGCTCGCAGGCCTGTGGCCGGAGCTCATCGAACGCCTCCTGCGGATAACAAGTCAGCTGGCATGGTGTCAGGTGGCCAGCGGCGCGAGGGTCATCAGTCCGCAGCCGTAGGCCTTGGCTTTACCCAAGCCCTCGGTCAGGATCTTGCGCAGCGCGTCGGAGTCCGTGACTTCGAGCCGGCCGTCGTAGGTGACGGTCTTGATTGTGACTGGCGCCTTGGAGCCGGTCTTGCGGAACTCCAGTGACCGCTGGTCGCGGACGACGAGCTGATGGAGGTCTCCGTGTTCGGTGTGCCGACGATCCTGGGGCTTCTCCTGGATCCGGAACCCCCCGATCTCCTGGCGCCCCAGCAGCCAGTCGATCTGGTGCCTGGTGGTGACGTGCGCGGTGCGCTTGGTCGGTTGCCCGTCACGCACTCGGACGCTGTGCACGGGGTTGGCGGTCAGGCGGAAGTTCCAGATGTCCCCCTTGCCTAGGCGGTCCAGGAACGGCGCATAGCCGTACGTCCGCCAGCCAGGTGTGCCAGTGGCTGCGGCGGCGGGCCAGCCGGCCTGCTCGACCAGGTGCGTCAGGTCCGGGCGGCCGGCGCTCACCACGTACAGCTGCAGTTCGGCGTTGCCATTGCGATCCAGGCGCCACAGCACACGCGGCTGGTCGGCGGCGCTGGGCAGCAGGTCGGGGAACGAGGACATGACGGCGGCATGGAGTGCCTGTGGGGAGGCGATCAGCTTTCGAGCGCCGGGGCGGGCCGCGTTGAGACGGAAGCGGGTGAGGTGCATCAGGCGAGGTCCAGGAGGCTGGTCGGGTCGTGCGCCGGTACGGTCTGGCGGGTGCGGGCCCGAGGGTTGGGAACGGTCACGGTGGAGGTGTGCACGCTGCGCAGCCCGTACCGACGGTGCCGGGGATCGAAGCTGATCGGTTGGTCGCGGAGCGTGGCGTTGGGGGTGCTGCCAGATGCCGGCTCCTCGGTCAGCACGGTCAGTTCCACGTCCGCCTCGCGCTCGCGACGGCGCTGGTACCAGTCGGCGGCCCGCCACGGCTCGGCGCGCAGTACGCCGACGAGATCGTTGCCGGGGTGGACGGCGAGTTCGACGGGTCGGGCCGGCGGGCAGGAGCGTCGGCCCAGGTAGGGCAGGTAGGTGGGGCGGCGCAGCGCCTCGTACAGGTTGCTGACCACCGTCTCGCCACCTGCGACGGCTGCGACGAAGACCGCGTCGGACAGGTAGAAGCGCTCCGAGAGCGGCATCGGCTTGCCGGTGTCCAGGTCCCGTGCGGTCTGGAAGTCCCTTACTCGGTTGCCGGGTTGGTCGATCCGCACGCCGAAGTGCAGGGTCGCGAGTTCGGCGAGTTCCCTGTCGGCGTCCCGGGCCAGTCCGACGGCGGCGGCGAGCAGGCCCAGTACGCCGCTCTTGGTCGGCGCGTTCTCGGTCGTTCGGCGGGCGAAGCGGGCGGAAGCGCCCCAGGCCTGCAGTGGGCCGGCCAGCTGCAGCGTCAGGACGCTCATCCGCGCTGCTCCAGGCGCTCGGCGACGGCCGCACCGACCAGCGCGGTGAGCTGCTTCATGCTGGGTACCTCGGTGCCGAGATCGGCGAGCTTGTGAGTGGCAGGTCCGACGCGCAGGACCCAGCTGTCCGTGTCCTCCTCGCCGTAGGCACGCTCGATCTCCGGTACGTAGTCTGCGAGGCGGGCGCACGCCGGCTCCAGATGGCCACCGAACTCATCTGCAGTGATGGGCCGTTCGAAGGCGGAGACGAAACTGATGGGTCGGTTGGAACGGAGCTTGACGAGCACGAGGTCCGGGAGAGTGTGGTTGCCGAAGGTGTTGATCTTCCCGGTGGGCAGGGAGGAGACGAAGCCGTCGAGGAACACCTCGACCGCTCGACGCACGGGGGTGGCCGGGGAGGCGTCCTCGGCCAGGCCCTTGCCGAGGTTGTCCTCAAGGCGGTCGACGTCGAGGGCGGCGTACCGGTACAGCGTCGCGGAGTTGAAGTCGATGGTCCCGATCATGCCGGCCCCGGTCTCGTCCGCGGTGTTCCGGTCGTCCACAGCGGTGTAGTAGTCCGACTCGCTCTCCACGCGGTGGACGCTCAGCGCGTGGGCCACTTGGGCGGCGGCGTCGACGTTGATGTCGGCAGCATTGGCGACCATGCGTCCGAACAGGGCGATGTCCACCGAATGCTGAGTGTTGGCGATCTGCTTCGCCCGGTCCTTGTGCTCCTTGTCCTTGAGGAACGCCTTGATATCGGCGGCACCTTCGATCGCCAGGTCGGCCAGAGCGTCGAACTGGCGGTTGCTCAGGAACATCAGATAGGAGGCCTGCGGTGTGGCGTCGGCGGTGCCGCCGTCCTCCCCGGTCGCCTTAGTGTTCTTGCGCTTGGGTGCCTCGATCTTCGCGCCGGTGGCGGCTTGCAGGACCTCGACGGCCAGCGCCAGGGCCGGGGCTCCGCTCAGGTCCGCTCGCTTGGCAGTGATCCGCTGTGCCAGCAGTTCGGCTACCTGCTTGGTGCGCACGCCGAGTTCGCTCGGGTCTAGCACCGTGGCGAAGTGCTCGCGAGTGGCGCGCTTCCAGGCCTGGCTGGAGACACGGGCACGGGTGACACCGCCGTACACGGCGGTCTTCGGCGCGCCGGTGTCGTCCCGGTTGATGTTGCTCGGCGGCACGTTCTGGAGAGCGTGGATCTCGACGATGGTGCGGTTGGCCATGGCGTGTCCTCGAGTGGGAGCGGTAGGAGAGGCGTACAAGGGGTGGTGCCGGTGATTCAGGAGGTGGTCGGGCCGTCAGCCGGTGGACTCGTCTCGGCGTCTCGCCGGAAGGCGTGGAACGAACGGCCCCAGGCGCGGCGTACGCCGTCTGCCCGGCCAGGGAACTGCCACCAGTAGAGCTGGTCGGCGAGGACGGCGTAGTCGAGGCCGATGCCGTCGCGTCGTAGGAGGGTGACGAGTTCGCGCAGGCGAACCGACAGCAGAGTGAGCGTGGGGGCGGTGCCGGTGCGGACGAAGCGCTTGAGGATCGCCCCGTCGATCTCGCCCGCCCGCATCAGTTGACGCACGGCTGCGCCCAGTTCCTGGCTGCGCCGGTGCATCGGGTTGCCCTGTGACTGCTGGTGCACGGCCCACAGGGTCATCGCGGTGTACAGGGCGTTCTCTGCTCGGGTCTGGTGGAGATCGGGCTGCTCGTACAGCGGGTCGACGTCGAGCAGTCCCCACAGGTCCGGTACGGCGCTGGCGTCCCGGCCGGCGCCGCGGCGCAGCCGTGCGAGCGCGGCCACGGCATCCGAACGCTGGCCGAGGTAGCCACGCTGCAGCCGGGAGATCTCGGTGCCGGCGGTGGTGCCGACCGCGGTGAGCGTGGTGCGCTCACCGGCCGGGGGAGGGGCGAGGGTCATGCCTGGGCCTTTCTGTCGGCTGATACGGGGGCGGAGTTGCCGGAGTCTGCTTCGGTAGCGGTTCGACGGGCGTGCGGCAGGGATTCGTTCAGCCGCGTGCGGAAACGGAGCTCGGCCGAGGCGGTGTTGACCCATCGCTCGGAGCCGTCCTTGAACTTCACCATCCGGCCGGTCCAGGCCAGCTCCCCGGCGGCTGCCAACAGCTGCTCTGCCAGGCGGGCCGTCTCCCGGCGTGCGGTGCGCTGCCATGCCGCGGTGAGCTCCTGCGGATCGTCGCCGGGTGCGATGGCCGCCAACCAGGTGCGGTAATGGCCGTCCAGCTCGCCGTACGCGCGGTCGCGGGCCTGGTCCCGGGCGATTTCGGCCACCGTCTTGTCGTCGCCCTGGACCCGACGTTTGTCGTTGGCGGCCCCTGCTACCACCAGATCGTGTGCGAGGGCGCCTAGGACCTCCACCGCCGCTTCGGCGTGTGCGACGGCGTCCACCGCACAGGTGCCCAGTCGGCGGTCGGATTCGTCCAGAAGCACGACGTCCATCGCGACCTCGTCGGAGACGATCTCGTCGACCACGGACTGCTGGGTGCCGTAGACGGTGCCGTAGGTGCGCAGCCGCACCAGCTTGCCGTCCGGCAGCAGGCCGTCGTTCTCCAGTCGTCCCAACCAGTGGACCAGCATTGGTTGCAGGAAGTCGGCCGGCTCGCGGCCGGCGGTTGCTGCCGTGCGGTCGTTCGCACCCAGCAGTGCGGCAAGGCCGCGCCAGGCGGCGCGCTCGGGGTCGTGTTCGCGTGGCATGTAGATCAGCTGCTCGCCGTGCTTCTTCTCCTGAGCTCGGCTGCGGCGCCAACCGGTCATGGGTTCGACCTGCTGCCTGTTCCGTGGGGTGAGTGGGTCGCCGTAGGTCAGAAGGGCCCCGAACACGCCATCGGCGTCGGCCTGCAGGCGCACGCGCCGCGATTGCCAGGTGTACAGGTCACGGAGGCCGGTGGGGCGGTGGGCGAGGTCGCCTGTTCCTGGACCGTCCGGGGGTCGTCGCCAGGCCGGAACGTCTGAGTGCTGCGGACTCTCGGGTGCGACCAGGTTGAGCAACAGCGATTCGTGCAGACTCGCACCCTCGATGCTCACCCCACCCAGGTTCCCGGCCCAGGACGGGCCCTGAGGATAGGCCCGGCCGCCTGTGGCGCGCGGGTCGCCCAGGACGCCCGTCTTGATGCCCGAGGTGTCGAAGGCGTGTGCGTGGACGAGCCAGCGGGCGGCTTCGGCGAACGACAGCCGGGTGACACCCGGGAAGCGGGTAGTGAAGAACGGATCACCGTTCGGCACGTCCGCGACCAGCCGGTTCAGCGGGAACAGCCCGTCCTTGCCGGTGGTCAGGCCTGGAACCTGGAAGAAGGGAGTGCACGGGTGGCACAGATCGAATCGATGCCGGTGTTGCTCGAGATAGTCGGAAACCCCGGCGAACGGATCGCTGGAATGCCACAACTCCGCCCACTCGTCGCTGTCCTGCGGGCCGTTCAGTACGTCGTGCAGGATGGCGAGGAGCAGCCTCAGCAGCGCGAAGTCCTGCGTGGGGACATCTCCGGACAGCCGGCGGATCGTGTTCGCCTCTTCGAAGACCTCGCGCAGCGACAGTTCGCGCTCGCCGCCATCCAGTAACTGAACCGGAAGCCAGGGACGTTCTGTCAGGTCGAAGGGCGGCGGGCCACTCGGCCCGGTTCTCTTGTGATCATGCGTCACGTTGTACCTCCAGACCGTCGTCGCGGCTGTACGTCAGGACGAACCCTGCCAACCGCGCGCGACCGTCAGTGTCGAACGGAAGAATCAATTCACCTGCGAGCCAGTGGCTTTCCTTGGACTGCCAGGCCGGGGGACAGCGCCTCTCCAGTTCGCTGATGACCTGGTCGATGATGCGTGGCTGCGACAGGTGCAGCGGCAGGCGCAGCGCACTTGCCGCAGCAGCGCGGGCTGCCCGGCCCTGGGGTACCGCGTCCAGCGGGAGTGGGAGCCCACCGCGCCCATCCGCCAGCCAGGGGAAGGTCTGCAGGGAGCCGTCGGCCAGCTGCTGCACGGCGATCACCTCGAGGCTCTCCTGGCTGTCGCGGACCTGGGCTCGGCCCACGCGGGTGTCGTCGGCGTCGCCCACCCCCGCAGACAGCCAGCCGGTCAGCGGTCGTCCCGCGCGGGCCGTCGCCGCGATCCGGAAGACCTCGGCCCGCTGCTCCTTGCCGGCCAGCTCCTTCTCGTGCTGTCGGCACGCCTCGTCCATCGCTTCCGTCCACTGCGCCGGACCCACCGCAGCCTTACCGTAGGCCTGCTGGACGAGCGGGCTGATGTCCTGCGGCAACCGAAGGCCGGTGCCCGACAGATGTGGCTGGAGCACGGCGGACGAGCGGAGCAGGGCGTACAGCCCGTACACCGTGCGCGAGCCGGGCACCGGAGCCGGGACCGGCTCGCGCCAGTCCACCCCGGTCACCAGGCAGCGGGCGACGCGGAGCCTGTTCGGGCGAGTCCTGTCGTGGCGGTGCAGCCGTCCCATGCGCTGCAGCAGCAGATCGATCGGGGCGAGGTCGGTGACCAGCAGGTCGAAATCGACGTCCAGTGACTGCTCGGCCACCTGGCTGGCCACCACGATGTGCCGATCAGGCCGGTCCGCTCGGCACGCCTTCGCTGGCCCGAACCTCGCCAGCAGGTCCTCGTCCTTCACCGCGCGGTCGGTATCCACGAATCGCGCGTGTGCCACGGTCACCGCGTCGGCGCCGAAGCGTTTCCGGAGTGCCTCGGCGGTCTCCAGTACCCGATTGACAGTGTTGCGGACCACCAGCACGCACCCGCCGTCGGCCAGCTCACTCTCCAGCCGGCCGGTCAGCAGGTCGAGGTCGTCGGAGAGCGCCTCGACCTGCACTTCGGCAGCTCGCCCCGACGCAGCCGGTCGATCCTGCACCGGTATCTGCCCTGGTGCTGCTGCCGTGAGCAGCGGGTAGGCCTCGGCGGCGGCCAGGGCAGCGTACGCCGGTTCCTGCGCCGAGGCTCCGGCGTAGGCCGCTGCCAGCTCCGCCCGGCGTCCGGCGGGCAGCGTTGCTGACAGCACGACCACTGGAACCCGGTACGCCCCCAACCATTCCAGGACCCGGTCGAGGTAGCGGTTCATGAAGGCGTCGTAGGCGTGTGCCTCGTCGATCACCACCACCTTGCCCGCCAACGCCAGGTGGCGCAGGGCCAGGTGGCGGCTCTTGAGGCCGGCGAACAGGAGTTGGTCGACGGTGCCCGCGACGAAGGAGGAGAGCATCCCCTTCTTCCGGCCGCTCAGCCACTGGTGCGCAACCAGCTCAGCGGGCGCCGAACGCAGTTCCCGGCCCGGCTGCGGTAGCTCCGCTGCCCCGTCCAGGTCGACGGAGCGCAGGCGGCCGTGTCCGCGACCGGTCCGCAACCGGTCGAAGTCCTTGTTCAGGGCCGCCTTGGAGTGCGCGAGCAGGACCGACAACTGCTGCCCGGCCGGCCCCGGCACCCGTGTCAACCAGTCCAGCAGCCGCGGGAACATCGCGTTACTGGTGGCCATGGTCGGCAGGGCGAAGAAGACTCCGCCGGCTCCACTACGTGCGGCGAGCACCTCTGCGGCGGCCAGCGCCGCCTCGGTCTTGCCCTCGCCCATCGGCGCCTCGATGATCAGCAACCCGGGCACGGGCATCGTGCGCGCGTTGTGTACCGCCGCCTCCTGTACCGGGCGCGGCTCGGCACCCTCCGGCAGGTCGAAGCGGGCAGCGAACAGCTCGGTAGTAATGGACGGCGGCGCGGCGGGCTGCCACGGGGCAGGCAGGTCCAGTTGTTCCCAGGCGGCCTGGGCCCGCTCTGCCTCGTCCGCCCCGCCCACGGGGGAGACGTAAGGGAACAGGGACCGATTGCTGGCGATCCAGTCCGCCACGATGACCAGCGCCGAAAGCAGTACCTGCACAGGCTGGGGGAGCTTCACCTGACGCCAGTCCGCGAGCCTCTCGGCCACGCCGGCGCGCTGAGCGCACAGCTCCAGCAGCTCCACCTGTACCGACCGCCAGAGTGCCTCGGCAGCCCCGGAGCCGTGCAGCAGCTCGGGCCTCCGCCTGAGCGCCGTGATCTGCGGATCCTCCGGCGGCACACCGTGGTGACCGCCCACCACGACGGCGAACTGCGCACCGGCCGGTCGAGGCCAGCCGTGCCGCTGCTCCAACCACTCCTGGAGTAGCAGCTGTCCGGCCAGTCCGTGCGGGGCGAGCTTCCGATCTGCCCGAAGGACCTGCGCCGGCGGCATCGCCAGCCCGGTCGCTCGCATCCGCTCGGCAAGTGCCTCAACCTGATAGGCGAAGGCCGGGGTCGCCTTGCCGATGTCGTGCGTGCGAGCCAACCAGACCGCCAGCCGCCGTGCGTCGGACTCACCCCGAGGCATCACCTCGGCAACCAGTCGACGCACCTGTGCGGGTACCCAGTTGTCCCACAGCAGACCTGCGACGGCTCCGCTGTCCGCCATGTGCTGCCACAGTGGCAGCCACCCGTCGTCGTCTGTGTCGTGCTTGGCCCAGACCGTTCGAGCGGCCTCGGACATCATCTGCGCGGGTTCCATGGATCCTTCCGGTGGAGGCCACAGTGAGGCGGAGCCCCAAGTCGGTGATCAGAGCGCCCTGACCCGGTGCTCGGGCCGCTCCAGGTGGGTCATGACGCTCTGGTGGGCGCGCCAGCCGTCGGGGAACTTGGGTTTCACGTCGAGATGAACTGGCCGGGTCGTCGGGTGCCGGTCGAGGACATCGCGGATGCCGGCTCGGGCGACCACGATGCAGGCGTAGCGGTGCCGCGAGAGCAGGACGCAGAGGCGGCCGGCCTCCAGGTGGAAGGCGCTGGCATCCAGCCGTCCGGAGAGCGGGTGCCATACCAGCGTCACGTCGAACTCGCGCCCCTGCAGCCGGTTGGCAGTGTCCACCGTGATGCGGGTCAGCCCGCGCTCGGCGAGCCGTCGTCGGACGGCGGCCGCCTGAAGCGTGCGGGCGGTGCCGATCGCGATCCGGTCCTCGGCGAGCGGGAGGCCATCGCCCAGGGCACCACGCTCCAACAGCCGCGCCGCGGTGGCGGCGAGCGCCTCGGCAACGCCCGGGTCGTGGTCGAGGGTGTGCCGGGCTTCCAGTTCCAGCAGACCCCAGCCGGAGTCGGCAGCTCGCGCGAGAACCTCGTCGACCGGCCGGGCGGAATGCGCCGCGGTGACGAAACCCAGCCGGCGGTCGCCGGGCCCGGTGCCGGACTCGAACGGGGAGTACGGGTAGAACGCCCCCTCGACCAGTGGCGCGGCACTGGTGGGCAATCGCCAGGAGATCGGCAGCTGGTGCCGCGCCAGGTCGGCGGTGTGGGCGAGGGTGACATCCACGGCATTCAGCAACGGATCCCAACTCAGGCCCCGCCAGCGGTCCGTCTCGACGGTCGAGAAGGGATCGAGCTGCCCGGGGTCGCCGACGAACAACACTCGTGCATCCGGCTCGCCGAATAATGGCGCGGTGGCGAGCAGCGCGTCCGAGCGCATCTGGTAGGCCTCGTCCACGATCGCCCAGCGCCAGGGCTCGCACGTCTGCGGCGTCACGTATGACCACTTCTTCGCGGTCGAGAGCACGACCGGCAGTTCACGCAACGCCTGGATCCGCGTAGAGCCGCGCACCTGCGGATGACGGACGACGCGCTCGGGCAATTGGACCGCGGTGCCGTGCAGTCGACCGAGTGGGAGGTCGGGGTATTCGCTGGCCAGTCGATCAGTGAGGTCGTCGACCTGTTCGTTGGTCTGCGCCACGATCATCAGCTGATGCCCGGCCGCGGCCAGGTGCCCGGCGGCTTGCACCACCAGGGTGGACTTCCCGGCGCCGGGTGGGGAGTCCACGACGACACCGCGCCCAGGGCCTTGGTCGAGGTCGGCGATGATCGCGGCGACGGCCCGTTCGGCACGCTCGCCCGGCGTGCCTACCGCCGCCCGAGGAGCAATCGGCTCGGGGATGGTCATGCCCAGGCCTCCTCGGCGTCGTCGGCGGTCGGTTCATACGGTTGCGGCGGACCGCCGTGAGTCCACGGAGTGTCCTCGGCAGCGGGGAGACGAAAGGGTGGTGAGGAGGGGTCGAGCGTGGAGTAGGTCAACTCTTCACCCAGATCCGGCACCGCGCCTGGCGCCAGCGGCTGCTTGTACCCGCGACCGAGACCACCGGTGATCTCCAACAGCACCTCGAACTCGCCTTGCCCAGCTGGTGTGACCGCCTGAACCAGGGCGGTCTGGCCCGGCCGCACGGGGGAGCGGACAGTCGCGCCTTCGGCGACCTCTGGGCGGCCGGTCGCCTGCAAGGTGATGGTGGGCCGACGCCGAGGTGTTCTGCCGGCGTGATCCAGTCGGTCCGGGTCACGATCGACGACCGTGCCGGTGAACGCCTCCCCGGTCAGCTCGTACTCGGCCATCACCAGCGGATCGTCGAAGGCGCGCTGCACCTGGTACAACTGTCCGGCCTCCTCCAGCCGAGCCAGCCTACGGGCGGCGCCGACAGCCGCGTCGCGGCGGCCCTGCGGGCGCCCGTCCTCGGCCAAATACGTGCTGTAGGAGGAGAACTCAGCGCGGTCCTGCTGCCACCGAGTGACTGTCCGCGTGCCGACCGGTAGCGCCCGCAGCAGCCCAACTCCCTGCCACGTTGACTTCCAAGTCGGGAGCATCTGCGCTCGCAGTTCGCGGTCCATCCTGCGGGCTACGCCCGCACGCCCGCGATCGCTGAGCGCCTGGTCATAGCCGGCCATCAGGCCGTGCAGCGTCGTGACGTCGAACACCGGGTCGGTCACCGGGCCGGCTGGGGGGCAGATCGAGGGATCCTCGGTCACCCGGGCGGCGGCAGCGCCGCTCAACCCCGCCGGCGGGTCGATCCATGCCAGCAGCGAGGCCAGGTGGGAGTCCTCGGTGCTGCTCTGGCCGGTAGCCCAGTGATCGGTCAGCAGCCTGGTCATGGCCAGCAGCGTGCTGGTTCCGGGAAATTCGGAGCGATCGGTGAGCCAGGTCAACCACTTGCCGAGCAGTACCACGGAGGGGTGCACCGCGGAGGGGCCCTCGGGCGTACGTAACCGGGTCAGCCGGCCGAGCCGGCCCAGCCAGCCGATTCCCTCACCGTTCGGGACGATCAGCTGCGGTCCCCGCACGGCCCGGCTCCGTTCTTCCTTCTCCCGCCCGGACTGGTAGGCCTCGGTCTCGACCAGTCGCTCCACCAGGTACGGCAGTACCAGCTCGGCCAGCTCCTCGACGAAGCGGAACCGTGCTGCACGATCACGAGGTTGATGAACCGTCAGAACCACCGGCCGCTCCGGATCGGTGCCGGCCAGCGCGGCCATCGGAGCGCAGGCCTCGCCGGCGAGAGTGAGAGGCACCAGCACGAACGGCCTCTCCTCAAGGTGGACGTGGCGCACGGTGGCGATCGGCTCGGCGTAGCCGGTGCCGACCGCCCGCAGCGCAGCCAGCGTGGTGAGTATGGTCATGCGACCGCCCCCCGTCGCGCGCGCCGCAGCCGCTCGGCCTTGCGCAGCAGCTCCAGCACCTCAGCCTGCCCCGGGTCGACGGCAGAGCCAGCGGCAGGACCGGCCACACCATCGAGCTGTTCCAGTACCACTCGGATGGAGTCCATGCCCGGCATCACGCTGCGCACCGCCCTGCCCAGCCGTGCCGGCGACGCGCACTCCTCCGCCTCCTGCCGGCACAGGCGTGCCATCTCGCAGAATGACAGGCACTCCGGGGAGTAGGCGGCAGTCAGCGCGGACACCGACTGCGCCAGCTGTGCCGGGCTGTGCCCGGAGTCCTCCCTGACATCAAGGGTGGCGCCGTCGGGCAGTTGCGCTGCCAGGCTCTCCGCACGGCGCAGCCGAGTCAGTTGGAAGCCGATGGTCTCCCGCTCCTGCCGGAGGTCCACCAGTCGGCCGTACGGGCGATTACCGAAGTCCTTCGGGCACACCAGCAGGAACTCCTCAGCCACGAGGTCCGGGTCGTACCCGGCCGTCACGAAGGCTTGGCGCAGCGCGATCGCATAAACGGCGGCCTGCTTGGCCGCCTCGGCCACCGCGAGCGGGTCGGCGACCCCGTCGATGGCGGGGAACGATTTGATCTCCACCAAGTGGAAGCGACCGCCCACGCGGTGGGTCAGGGCATCCGGCTCCAGGTAGGCCGTTCGGCCGGCTACCTCCATAGTGAGCACGGGATGATCCAGGATCAGCCGTTCGGCATCACCCGCCGCCAACCGCTCGATCAACCGCGCGGTCTCCTTGTGACGGACAGTCAGTGAGGCGTTCCCTCCTACTTCGTTGAGGTCGGCCACGGCCGCCTCTGCGACCGGAGTTCCGGTCTGCTCGCGCAGTAGGCGCAGGAGCTCGGCGTAGCCGTCCCGCTTGACCAGCTCTTCGAAGGTGAGCCCACGGCTGATCGCGAACGGCGACTGCCCGAAGCGCGGGTCGTATCCGATCCGGCGAGCCAGGGCGGCCTTGTCGACACCAGCGGCATCGAGGACAGCTCGCCGGTCGCAGGCCGGGTTTGTGGTCAGCGCGGTGATCTTGCGGGCGTCGTACGCCTTGGGCGGCAGGGGGCCGCGAAGGCGCGCGAGCCGGTCTAAGGGCGCGCCGAAGGGAGGTAGGGGCATGGTTGGTTTCTTGGTTCGTTTCAACAGTGTCCCGATGCCGGGGGCTACCGGCGGCATCGGGCAGGGGAGGCTGGCCCGGGGGCCGGGAAGCGGTCAGGTACCACTGACGGTTCTGTGCCGCTCGACCTGCTGCAGCGGCGCACCGAACAGCACCTGGACATCAGTGAGTTGTCCTCGCGCCCGGACGGCTGCGGCGGTGCGTTCGAGGGTGTCGGTCTCTTGGTGGACGGTGATCTCTGCTTGAGCTGCGGCGATGACACGAGTGGGGTTCGGTTCGCCGTACTCGTGTGCGCCGGGAATGTTGAGAGCGAACCGTCGCAGCAACCGCCAGGCCCCCTCGCTCGGCTGATGACCGAGTGATGCGAGACGCTCGATCTGTGATGCCGTTCCGACCGCGTGGGTGAGGAAGTCCACGCGGGGGCTGAACGGGCCGATGATCCGGCGATCCAATGGCCAGGTGGAGACAGCGAGCAGTCCGCGCGCGACGGAGAACCTATCGTGGGTGAGCGCGGCGCAGATGTAGTAGGGGCGGGTGTGACCTTGGGATGAGAACGACCGTTCCTCGTCTCGACGTAGGGAGGCCAGCTTCGTTGCGATCAAGGGCTCGATGAAGAACGCCTGGTAGGCGGCGGAGATCAACTTTGGCGCGGCAGGGGCCCCGAGGACTGTCAGGGCCTGGTGCACCTGCTCACGGACGGGAATTCCCATCGGAGGTCGAGCTACGGTTTCCGTGTCCCCGCTCGGGGATGGCGTCGATCGGGACAGCACCGTTGAGTCGCTGGCAGCGCTCGCCTCCTCTCTGTCGAGGGCTTCCTCCCATGCGGCCTCGACGCCGCGCATCTCGCGACGGATGCGGCTGACGCTCGCCTTGTCACGGGCGCGGGTCGCCTCGCGCAGGTCCACCCGTAGGTCGGCCAGGCGCGCCTCGAGCTCATCGATGGTCTCGGCCATGTGCTCACGCTAGCGCATCGGATCCCTTGTTTTCCAAAGACTTCCAAACCTTCTCCAAGATTGAGCGTCGTCGCTATACTCCGCGCCTGCGGCTCGCATCGATGGCTATGCACCCTCAATCATGTTTGATTGAGGGAGGGTTGCGGTGTTTGAGCTCTGGGGTGACGCGTTGAGGCTGTGCACGGCCACCTGACGGTGTCGGCGCTGCGGCGGCCATGCCTGCGGTCGTGTCGCGGGGCCGCGCCCGGCCTCGTTGGCGGAGGTAGCCTGCAGACTTCTGACGGTAGATCGAGTGCCTGAATGAGATGGTGGGGCAAGTCTGGTCGGTCACTGTCGTCGTGAGTCTCGGAGGACTCCCGTGTCCGCTGTGCCCCCTGTTACGGCTTCGCCCGTGGTTCCCTGGCTCGTTGCGGCGGTCTGTGTATCGCTGGCGATCGGCATGGTGGTGGCCCTCATCGGGGTGAAGGAGGGGGATTCGAACGGCTCGGCTGTAAGGTCTGCCAGTAGGGCCTTCGGGGGTGCGATGACGCTTTGTGGCGGTCCTGGCAGTGGTGCAGCTTCGATGATTCGGAGCTCATCCTGTTCGCCAGGCACCGGAGGCGGTTGCGGCCTTGATGTGAGGTGCATCGAGATGACCCTTTTGCCCGGACGGGGGGTCTTCTCCTGGGGAGCTTGTGCTTGAGGCTTGTCCGGCATGGGTGGTTTGGGTGATATGAGCGAGTCGGGAAGAGTGGTATTTACGCGGCGATGCGACTGACGAAGGCGCAGGTCGCGCAGTCTGCTCCCCGCGCCAGCGGGGATGGTCCGGAGGCGTTGAACACCCACCTGCTGCCCCTGTTCTGCTCCCCGCGCCAGCGGGGATGGTCCCGCTGGCGCCAGCAGTACAACTGCGTCCACGTCCTGCGGTCGTGTCCCGCCGCGTGGTGTAGCGGATCAAGCCCTCAAAGGCCCAGTGCTCCTGGGCCACGGCCGGCCGCAGGAGGCGAAGCCGGCCGACGCTGCTGGCCGGCGGACCGCAGGCCGATCACGACGCGATGGGTTCCCTCGCTGTGTACCTGAACTGTGTCTTCGTCAGCTCGATCCACTAAAATGTCTGGTGGAACACGGTCGGCATCATGCAGAAGAGCATCCGCGATGTTCGACGGACGGCGGTGCGACGGCGCGTTGGCATGCGTCGACTCTGTTCAACTTGTAGAGTCCCAACTTCCCTGTTCATAAAGCACCTTGTTGGAGCTGACTGTGCTAGCACTCGTTGCCTGCAACCGATCGATGGGTTACGGGGAACCTCGCTCTCAAGCCGATGTGGGGGTGCATTGTGCCGATCAGTGATTCGGCCATCGCGGGCGTCCTTGCCAGCTACCTTGAGCGCCACCCGGACGAGATCGGGCAGTTGTCCGAACCTCTGCGGCTCCTGACCGAAGGGCGGGACTTCGCCTCGCGGCGGAGCTTCCCCATGCATGTGACGGTTGGCGCGCTTCTTGTTCGCGACGACGCCGAGGTCCTTCTCATCGAGCATCTGGCGTACGGGATCACGCTGCAGCCCGGTGGCCACCTTGAGCCCACCGACGATGATCTGTGCGCCGCAGCGCTGCGCGAGCTGACGGAGGAGACCGGGCTGGACCCCGCTGATGTGCTCCCGGCGTCGCGGACGCCGGTCTACATCGAGTTCGGCCTGGTTCCGGCTCGGCCCGAGAAGGACGAGCCGGCCCACCATCATCTTGACCTTGGATTCGCCTTCAGGACGGCTCACGCGAATGTCGACGTGGGCCCCCTCCAGGAGTCCGAGGTGACGGGCGCGGGCTGGTACCGGCTTGACACGGCCGAGCGCCTGGTCGGGCGCCGCATCGGCCGGGCGGTCAGCGCGCCGGCGCGGCTCGGCTGACCACCTCGTCGAACGTCGGGAGCCTGAGCCCGCCTGCCGACTCCGCGTCGTGGTCGGCCTGCTCATTAGGCGGGCCGACCACCACGGTGTCCAACCCGGCCGGGTGTGAGCCTGGGTGGACGAGCCGGTGGCGCTCGCTCATTCGAAGGACGGCTTGCGGTCCCGGCTTCGCTTGAGTTCGAAGAAGCCGTCCGTTTCCGCGACGGCGACCAGGCCGTCCCAGAGCCGTCCTGCGGCTTCACCACGGGGAGCCGGTGTGACGACTGGGCCGAACAGGGCCGTGCCGCGGATGCGCAGCACAGGCGTTCCGACGTCGAGGCCGACCTCGTCGAACGCCTCGTGGTGCGAGTCCTTGATGAACTGGTCGAACTCGGTGCTGGTGGCAGCCGCTGCAAGTGACTCGGGGAGACCCACCTCCGCGAGGGCCTCGAAGATGACCGTGGGGTCGTCGCGGCGCCCCTGATTGTGCAGCCGCGTGCCGATGGCGGTGTACAGGGGCCCGAGCACGGCGGGGCCGTCGTGCTCGGCGGCTGCGGCGCAGACCCGCACCGGGCCCCACGCCTTCGTCATCAGCTCCCGGTAGTCGTCGCTGAGCCCTTGGCCCTCGCGTTGGACGAGGTTCAGGTAGGACAGTGACATGATCCGCCAGTCGGCCTGCACCGGCCGGATCTTCTCCACCTCCAGGAGCCAGCGTGAGGTGATCCACGCCCAGGGGCACAGCGGGTCGAACCAGAACGGGACCGCTTCGCGGTCCAGCTGTGTGTCGCTCATGAGATGGTTACCGTCTTCGCTTGGGGTGTTGGGGCTAATCTGTGGCCCGGCGGCGTCAGAGGTCGAAGAGTCCGCCTTGGACGGGCAGGTTGCTCTTGGCCGTGCGCCCCGCGGTCTTCACCAGAGCCGCGAGGTCGTTGAGGCCTCCGCTCTCGTGCGCGAGGGTGACGAGCCGCTGGAACAGCTGTGCGGTGACGTCAACGTCGGCGTGGGCCCTGTGACGGTCTGTCGGCTGCGGGATGGAGAAGTGCGAGAGCAGGGTGTCGAGCTTGTAGTTTGCCAGCCCCGGGACGAGGTGCTTGGCCAGCGGGATCGTGTCGAGGAAGTTGACGCGGGCCAGGGCCGGGCAGTGCTCGCGCTGGTTGTAGATCACGTTGGCCTCGGTGGCGGCGTGCTGGGCCACCAGCAGGTACGGGGTGCCGGCCGTGAACCGTCTGTTCAGCGCGCCGAGCGCTTCGGCGGGTGTGGGCGCCTGCCGCAGTTGCTCGGCCGTCAGCCCGGTCTGGGCGGTGTCGGCCGGAGTCACCGGGGCCAACGCGGGCGGCCGGATCAGGGATGCGCTTGTCCCCTTCTGCGTCCATCCGCCGTCCTCGTGGCGCAGAGCGCGGGCGGCGACCTCGATCGGCTGGGCCGGGTAGCCCGTTGGCGTCGTTGTCTCGAAGTCGATGACCACGAATGTGACGGCTCGGAAGGCGGGGTCGTCGGTCAGGCTTCCCATGTCTCCAGCGTTCTCGCGAGGTCCGCACCGGTGCCGACCGGTGCCCGGCACGCCCATACGAGCATGCCGAAGCGGCAACGGTTCTGATGTGCCGTCACCGATGGATGGTCTCGGTGACGGCACGAGTGGCGGCCTTGAGGTCCGGTGCATCCCACAGCCGCTCGCCCGTCCACGCCTCGCTCAGGGCGCGGTACAGGTCCGTCATCACCGGTACGAATGCCGGCGGAAGTGGTGGTGGGTGTGGCCACTGGCTCCTGGGGGTGCCCGCGGCGATCAGCCTGCCGACCGGGATCTCGCGTCCGGAAGTGACGTACCAGTCCCGCAGGATCTGCTTGCCGCAGTGCACGCCGTTGAACATCAAGCGGCTCTCGTCCGGGGTGCCGGGGCTGTCGGCGAGCGTCAGTTCCCGATCGCCCGTCACCAGGTACTCGACCTTGCCGTCGCAGTGGCTCAGCCCGATCCTGGCCGCGTGCCCGGTCAACACCTCGTTGACCTTGAGGGTGGTCTCGCGCATGGCCTCGAACTGCTCGTCGTCCAAGCCGGCGAGACGCCGGGCCTCGCCGGGGGTGATGAAGCGGTTGACGACTTCGCGGGTGGTCGCGTACTCGATGAGCGGCCGTTCCAACTTCTCGCCGACCGTGGGGATCACACGCAGGCCGACGTCGGCTGCGGTCAGGTCGCCGGCGGCCAGTCGCCGGTGGACGGAGCTTCCTGGTGGGAGCTCGTTGCGGAAGAGGACCTGGAGGGGGAGGAGGTAGCTGCCCTGCTCCGGGGTGAAGGGGCGGGCGGTGGAGGCCGGGGGGCGCGCGAGAGTGAACTCGATCCGGTTCGGGGCGATGAAGCGGCGGAAGTGCGTCCGCACGCCGGCCGCCTCCAGCATCGTGAAGTTGGCGACGGCCATGCGGCATACCGCCTCGCCTTTGCCGGGAATCGGGTCCGGCATCCGGCCGTAGTGGAAGACGGTGTAGTTGTCCGTGTACTCGAAGATGCCCACACCTTCCCTGGCGGCGGTGGGCGGTTCGACGATCTGGAGGTTCTTGGTCGAGTGGAGGAAGGGCATGGTGCTCCGTAAGGTTCGACGGCATCAGGCCGTCATCGGGTGGGATCAACTGTTCGGGGAGTAGCGGCCATTCATGCCTGGTTCCGTGCCGCAGCACATGCACGCCGCTCCCGGGCCCTGCCACGGCTCCGACAAGCAGCCCAGGTCGTCGCCCGCACCTTCGATCCACGCCCGGATCTGCTGGGCCGCCTCGTACTCGTTGACGTGGCGCCGGTCCACGACCCTGTAGCGGACCGGATCGGTAGTGGCCAGCTGTTCGAAGAGCGTGCACGCCTCGGCCATGAACGTGGCCTGCTCGGTGGTGAAAGCGCACCGGTCCCGCCGCTGCGCGCGTTCCAGGGCCTTCGAGGGATCGTCGGTGACCAGGATCGTGAGGTCTGGCAGCGGACGGTAGGTGGCGGCGAGGCCGAGCAGGGCGACCGCACTCTGGCGGGCGGCGTCCAGATCGCCGGGGTGCAGCTGCAGCGCTTGGCACACGGCGGTGGTGTCCACACTCCGGCCCTCAATGACGGGACGTCCGCTGGCCAGTTCGGGCAGGACGGTGTCCAGGTCGTGCCGCTTGATGGCCATGAGGATCAGCGCCTCGGTCATGGGGGTGCCGCCGCGCAGGAACGGGTCGCCCACGCTGGCCTCGCGCAGCGCGCGCAGCAGAGCGTCGCCGAGACCCGGGTGCCTGGTGGCCCTCTGGGAAAAGGCGCCCAGCATCAACGGCTTGGGGCCGAGACCTTCGAGGGCGCGGTTGGTGAGGTACGTCTTGCCGACTCCGTTGAGGCCCTCGGCGGAGATCAGCGGGCCGCGGGTGCAGGCAGGGCGGTGCGCTGTGATCGTCATGCGGCGGCATCCGTTCGGTGACGAAGGCGGGGAGGGAAGTGTCGGAGGGGGCGTTCCGGTCGGTGCGGGCTCGGGGGTGCGGTTATGTGCACCATGCGGCAGCCTCCCGGGTGATGACGGCGGCGTAGTCGTCGAGCGCTGCTTCGTCGTCGCGTTCGGTGAGGACGAGCGCGAGGGTGCGGTCCAGGATCTGCGCGGCCCCGCGGCAGGGCTTCCGGTTCCCCCCAGCGAACATGGGCCGGGTGTCGCACGGCACGAGTCGGAAGGTGCCGGTGGAGTTCGGTACTTCCTGCTGGGCCAGGTGCTCGGCGAACGCCCGGGGGTTCGGCAGCCCGATGTGGAAGAGCGGGGCGTAGTGGTTCCACGTCTCGTCGGTGGCCGGCTGGAGCGGTGTCAGGCCGCGGGCGCGTTCCAGCGCGCGGATCAGGTACGCGCTCTGGGCGCGGCGGTACTCCAGCAGGGCCGGGAATCTGCGCAGGTTGGCGTGGGCGAGGGCGGCGAGCGGTTCGGCCAGGCGTCCGTTGAGGGCGATCCGTTCCTGGGGGTGGCTGCCGGGTGGGGGCTGCAGCCAGTGGCTGCGGAAGGCCCTGGCGTGGGCGGCGAGAGCGCTGTCGTCGGTCAGGACGAAACCGCCCTCACCACTCCAGAGGATCTTGCCGTCCTTGAGGCTGAAGCACCCGGCCGCGCCGATTGTTCCGGCCGCGGCACGGGCGCGTGACGTCCCCGCGGCCTGGGCGGCGTCTTCAACGACGGTGATCCCGTGGCCGGTGGCGAACGCCCGCAGGCTGGCCGGGTCGCCCATCCTGCCCCACAGGTGCACCGGAACGATCGCTCTGGTGTGGGCCGTGATCTTGGCGGCGGCATCGGTGTAGTCCAGATCGAGCGTCCGGGGGTCGCTGTCGATGAACACCGGTGTGGCACCGAGGTGTACGACCGGCGCGGCGGTCATGACGACGGTCAGGGCCGGCACCAGAACCTCATCGCCCGGTCCGACCCCGATCGCGGACAGCGCGGCGTGCAGGGCCATGGTGCCGGAGGATGCCGCGACCGCGTGCCGGCCGGAGAACGCTTCGGCGAGGTCGTGCTCCAACCCGCTGGTGAACGCGACTCCGGCCGGGTCCGGCATGCCGGCCAGGGCAGCCAACATGCCCTCGCCGAGGCCCTGTGCCGACGGGAGTGGTGGCAGGGCGGTCATGTTGCCTCCCGGGCGAGGAGGTGGGGCATGCCGAGCACGAGCGGGCCCATGTTGACGCAGTCGCGGGAGAAGTGGGAGCAGTCCGTGCACGCCGGGCGGTCGGCGAACAGGATCCGTGCGTCGGCGCCGACGATGCTTCGGTGTTCCTGGGGCGGCGTGGCGGCGATCCGCCGGTCGGAGGGGCAGTCCCACACCGAGCCGTCGGGCTGGATGAAGAAGAGCTGGGCGCCACCGAAGCAGTCTTCGACTCGGCCGCTGTCCTGGGTGGAGATCGAGGCGACGAACTGCCGCATGTAGGCGGGGCCGGGGATGGTGAGCCTGCCGGGGTGCTGCTGGAGGCGGCGCAGTTCGTCCGCGACGGCGGGCACGTCGCTGGGGTTGTGGCAACGCTCCGCGAAGAGCTTGTGATCGGGCGGGAGGGAGATGGGCTGTGGGACGTAGTAGTCGACGCCGATCTCGCGCGCGAGGTGGGCGACTTCGGTGATCTCGTGGGGACGGTCGCGGATCACCACGGTGTAGACGCCGACCCGGGGGCCGGGCCCGGTGCCTCGCTCGCTCAGCAGGGTGCGAATGCCCGCCAGGACCTCGTGGTGGCCGACCCGGCCGGACCGAGAGGGCCGCAGTCGGTCGTTGGTGGTCGCGTCCGCGCTGTCGAGGGACACCGAGACTCCGTCGACGCCGAGCTCCACGAGGCGTCGGGCGATTCCGGGCCGGGTGAGCGGCACGCCGTTGGTCGCGACGACGACCTCGCACCCGGCTTCCTTGATCGTCTTGATCAGGCTGAGGGTGGGCAGCCAGTCCAACGGCTCACCGCCGGCGAGGATGATCCGCTCAACCGGCGAGTCGGCGAGGGTCCGCGCGAACGCCTCCATGGCGGTGCGGTCGAGGTCGCGGACCGGGATGTGGGACAGCATTCCCGGGCTCACCGGGGGAGCCTCCTTGTGGTCCTCCAGCTCCCCGAAGTAGCAGTGGGGGCAGCCGAACGAGCAGGGTGAGCGCAGGGCCCACAGCAGGGTGATGTCAGCCGGCACGGTCGACCTCCCGGCGCGCCACGATGGCGCGGACGGCGTCCTCGACGGCTTTGCCGGTCTCCGCCCGGTCGTGGCCGGTCACGTCGATCAGGGTGAAGCGGTCCGGTTCGGCGGCGGCTAGCTCCAGGTACAGCTGCTCGGTCTGCGCGATCACCTCCAGGGCGCTCGCCGGGAGGGTGCGGCCGATCCGGGCGGCGAACCGGGCCGTGCACACCTCGCGGTCGCCGGTCAGCAGGAGGGTGGCGTCCGGCATCGACCGCCACCGGCGGGCAGTGGCCAGGATCTGGTTGGCCACCGCCCGGGCGGGCGTTGCCCGGTGCTCGGTATGCAGGATCGCTCCCTGGCACACGGCCACGCTGTCCACGCCGCGGTCCTCCACGATCACGTCGACGCCGTCCAGCAGCTCGGGGGTCAGGCGCTCGACCTCACGGAACTTGAGCGCCAGCAGCGCCAGCGTCTCCACGACCGGGTGCCCGGTCCGCAGGCAGACGTCCCCCTCCGCCGAAAGGGCGGCAATCACCCGGCCGGGCAGGGTGTCGGCGGCCTGGTCGGTCAGCTCGTCCAGCCGCAGGCACCGCGAGCCCAACGAGGCGGCCGTGGCGCGGACCGCGGTGGTCTTCCCGACTCCGTTGATGCCCTCCACGCTCACCCACAGCGGCCGGCCCAAGCCGTCCGCGGCGCGGCGGGGAGCGGGAACCCTGATGACGGTCATGCCGGCCTCCGGCACACGAACAGCAGCTCGGTCGCCCGGTCGGGCACCGCGACGGACGACACGGTGTCCAGCAGCGCCCTGGGCACCCGGGCGGCCAGGTCGCGGTACCAGTCGACCGCGCCGGCTCCGTAGCGCTCCGCCAACTCGGCGACCACCTCGTCCGGTTCGGGCGGCAGCACACCCATCACGTCGTCCACGACCAGGCCGGCGGCCTCGACGGCGCGCACGACCTCCTCGCGCGACCACTCGTACACGTGGACCCGGTACTGCAACGGGCGCGGCGGCGGCCCGAACGCCTGCGGCGTGGACAGGTACAGCACGCCGCCGGGGGCGAGCGCGGCCCCGGCGGCGGCCAGGCTCCTCACGCCGAGCTCGTACGGCAGGTGCTCCAGCGCCGAGGTGTACAGCACGACGTCGAACGGCGGAAACTGGGGCCACGGGGCGGAGACGTCGCACTGGACGAAGTCGACGGGAAACGGGCTTCCGTACTCCTCCCGCAGCAGGGTCAGGCGCGTGCGGGCCTCGGCGAGGTTCGCCGGGCTGATGTCGAGACCGACGTAGCGGGCGATCTTCGGTGCGTACCGGTGCAGCAGCGGCAGGGCCAGTCCACGGCCGCAGCACACGTCGAGCACGTTCGCCCCCTCCACGCACCGCTCGGCGACGATGAGGTGCTGCATCAGGTTCATCAGGCCGGACGGCTTCGCCTCGCCGACCGCGAGCGCGGAGTAGAAGTCGTCCATCTGGTTGGTGCTGTACGGGCCGATCATCGGTGTGCCCGGCCGGGTCCGGTACTGCTCGTCCTGTTCAGCGCTCATGCTGGTGCCCCTCCCAGGGGAAAACGATCCAGGTGTCGTTCAGCGATGCGATGTAGTCGATGACGCGCTGGGGCTCGGCCTCCCGCGCCCAGTTGGCCCGGTTCACCTTGAGGACCGCGGTGCGTACCTGGGCGGCGCCCAGGTCGCGGAGCATGTCCTCGGTGTGGGCCAGGGTCGCGCCGCTGCCGGCGATGTCGTCGACGAGGAGCACGTCCAGGCCCGCGAGGTCGCCGAGAGAGGCGGGATTGCGGGTGGTCGGCAGCGTGGTCTTGGCGGCGTTGATGCCGTCACCGGTGGTGCGGGTGACCTCGATGCTCCGCACGTCGCGGACCCCGAGACGATGGGCGAGCCACACCGCCGGGATCATGCCGCCGCGAACGATGCCCACCACAACCTGCGGCACCCCCGCAGCCGCCACCTGTTCGGCGAGGGCCCGTGTCTCGTCGCCGATGTCGTCCCACGTCAGGTACAGCGGCCCGGACCCATCGGTGTCGTGCGTTGCTGGCGTCCGCGACGTGGCCATGGCTTCACCTCCTTCTCGGTCTTCCTGTCGAACAGGGTTCAGGCTGTGGACTTTTGGACGGCGGCGAGGGTGAGGAACTGCTGGGTGAGCACCGGGTCGCTGGCGAACCGACCGCGGGTGTGGAGCGTGGTGGTCCGGGCGTCCTCCATCCGCACGCCGCGCATGCTCATGCACAGGTGCAAGCCCCGTACGGCAACCGCGACGTCCTCGCGTTCGATCAAGCCGGTCAGGTGCTCGGCGAACTGCTGGGTGAAGCGCTCCTGGACCTGGAGCCGGCCCGCGAAGTGCTGGGCGATCCGCCCGAACTTCGACAGGCCCACCACCTCCCCGTCCGGCACGTACCCGGCGCTGACCTGGAGGTTCATGGGCAGCAGGTGGTGCTCGCACAGCGACCAGACGCTCATACCGCCCACGATGACCAGCTGACCGCTCAGCTGGGACTCGGTGAAGCACGTGGCTGCCGCGGCGTCGTCCGGAGACAGGAAGGCGCGCCACCAGGCGGCGACACGCTCCGGCGTGTCGACCAGACCTTCGCGGGCGGGGTCCTCGCCGAGCTCAACCAGGAGCTGGCCGATCAGGTCGGCGATCCGGCCGGTGTCGACGGCAAGGGCGGGCCGGCCGGGTCCGGGGGCCGAGGCGCGCTGGTCCGACTCTGAGGCGGCAACGGAGATCGTCATGGGCTCAACTCGCCTTCTGGGGTTGCGGACAGGGATGGGTGCGTACGGTCAGCGGCCTCGGGCATCCGCGAAGGCCAGCACGTGCAGCCGGGCAGTGAAGTACCAGTGCCGGGCAGCCACCGCGTCCGCGAGGGCACGGGTCGTCTCGGTGACCGCCTGCGCGGTGCTGCCCTCCGGCATCACCCACACCGGCGAGAGCTGGTGGATGCCGGCCAGCTCGGCGATCCGGTCAAGGTCAGCCACCGAGGAGGCGACGAACTTGAACACCGCCCGTCCGGACGCCGCGAACGCCTCCAGCGCAGAAGGCACGATGCTCCTGCCCTCCTCCACGCCGAAGCTGGCGAGCTTGGGGGAGACGTTGAACCGGACCCCGGCGGCCACGAGTTCGGGCACGGGTGCGATGGTGCCGTTCGTCTCGAACTCCACCCGCTTGCCGGCGGCCAGCAGCTCCCGTACGAGCGGCACCAGGCGCGCCTGCTGGATCAGCGGCTCGCCGCCGGTGATCACGACCAGCTCGACCGGCGACGACGCGGCCCAGGCCACCAAGTCCGCCACCGTCCGCCTCGTCGACTCCTTGTGCGGGTCGAACCGGGACCAATCCCACGTGTACTTCGTGTCGCACTTCGCGCAGGTCAGGTTGCACCGGGAGAGGCGGATGAACAGGGCGGGGTGCCCGCAGCTCGGACCTTCGCCCTGGAAGGTCGGCACCTCGACGCCGAAGCACTCCGCGACGATCAGGCTTGACGCGGGGTCATACATGCTGACTCCGGAGGCGACCGGCCGGGGCTGGGTCACTGCCCCTCCACGTCGAAGCGGGCCCAACTGCTCCCGGTCTCGCGGACGAGGACAGCGACCAGACGGCCGGGAATCTTCGGCTGGAGGTTCTGGATGAACCAGCCGGCCAGGAACCGGGCCAGGCGCTCCGAGGTCGGCTCGAAGGGCAGGATCTCGTGCAGGTTGCGGTGGTCCAGCTCGGCGTCGAGGAACGTCCTGAACGGGCTGAGGGCACCGAAGTCCGTCACGAAGCCGGGCTCCTCCAGACAGGGAGCGGTGAGGATGACCTCGACCTCGTAGCTGTGGCCGTGCTGGCGGGAGCACTTGTGCTCGGGCGGTAGCCCGGGAAGTCGGTGGCCGGCCTCGAAGGAGAACCTCTTGCCGATGGTGAAGGCCCCGGGCAGCAGTGGGACGGAACGTAAGTCCATGATCTTCCTCAGTGAGTCAGTACGAGGCGGCCGCCTCGGTCAACAGGTGATCTCTCGCCCCGGACCGGCCGGCGTGCCCGGCTGCTGCTCGTTCGCACCCGTGGCGAGGGCCAGGCGGAACCAGACCTGCTTGCCCCGGGCGAGCGGGCGGACACCGAACTCCTCCGCGAGCTGAGAAAGCAGGAACAGCCCCCGCCCGCCCGGCTCGTCGTCAGTCGGCTCCTTGGCGACCGGCAGCCCGTCGTCGAAGTCGGTCGCTCCCACCACGACCCCGTCGCTGGTCTCGCCCACCAGTAGCTCGCAGTCGCCGCTCGCGTGGACCAGGACGTTGGTCAGCAGTTCGGTCACTCCCAGTTCCGCCACTTCGCAGAGCTCGTCCTTGCCCCATATCCGCAGCTGGGTCCGAACCATCTGGCGAACAAGGCCCATCGTCTCGGGGCGGACGACCGGGAGTGCCAAGCGGCACTCGCCGAGAAGATCGACAGACGCGACAGGCATGGAGCCTCCCAGAGTGCGAGCACGGCAGCGATCGTTGCGTTCTGTGCCCAGTGAGGCACTCTGCGCTGTCGTGTCATCGATGATGGACCCTTCATTGGCGGAAGGGCAAGTCACTCTGAAAGGAAAGTCTTTCTTTTCTGGCTGCCTGTCATATGCCGCTGCCAGCACGGGCACTACCCTGGCCTGAGAGAGATGCGGATCGTGAGACAGGAGGTGCGATGCCCGTCGAGCCGACCCCGCGCCGAAGGCGCCTGGGGACTGAGATCCGGCGCGCTCGCGAGGCGCTGGGCTGGAGCCAGGAGGAAGCCGCTCAGCAGCTCGGCTACAAGGCACTGTCGACCATAAGCAAGATCGAGAACGGGACGCAGGGAGTCAAACTCCAGGTCCTGCCCCACTTCTTCGAGGTCCTGCAGATCCATGAGGAGGCTCGACGTTCCCAATGGCGCGAGTTGGTCCGCCGGGCCGCCGAGCCGGACTGGCACCAGCGCTACCAGGGCGTCGTGGACGATCCCCTCAGCGACTACCTGACCGAGATCGAGGAAGCCCTCGACCTCTTCCACTGGGATCCCGGGGTCCTGCACGGCCTGCTTCAGGTCCCCGAGTACGAGCGGGCGATCATCGAAGGCAGCCGTGCATGGACCACCGCCGACGACATCGAGCGGTTCATCGCCATGCGCGCCGAGCACCGACAGGTCATGGCCGAGCGCCAACCGCCCCTGAAGATCTGGGCCGTGATCCCCGAAGGGCTCCTGCGCCAAGAGGTCGGCGGTCGCCCGGCGGCGAGGGCTCAGGTCGAGCACCTGATCGACCTGCTGCGGGGTGATCCGAACACCACAATTCAGATCCTGCCGCTGAGCGCCGGCGCTCACGCGGGCATGGACGGACCCTTCATGCTGATGTCGTTCGCCACCGGCAGCGATACTGTCACGATCGAAGCGACCCGTGCCCGCCTCCACCTCACGGACTCGGAGTCGGTCGAGGTGTACCGGACCACCAGTAATCACCTGAAATCGGATGCCCTCGGACAGAAGGCATCCCTGTCACTGCTCAAGACCATCGCCAAGGAACTCGCGTCATGAACAAGAACGACCTCGACCCCGCCTGGCTCGACGACCAGTTCGCCGGCGCCGAGTGGCAGACCGCCAGCAGCGGCGGGACCAACTGTGTTGAGGTCGCCTTCCTCGACCGCGGCATCGTGGCGATTCGTGACTCCAAGAACCGGGGCAAGACGCCGCACATCTTCGACGACGCCGAGTACGACACATTCGTCGCGGGCATCATGCGTGGTGAACTCCGCAGGAGGTGAAGCCCTGGCGCAGCCCTTGGCCGTGGACGACACGAGCGCGAATGACATGGAGCACTCCCATCCGATGTTCTGCGTTTCCGTCGGTCTTCCGCCGTCGCTCATGGACCTGGGGGTGACCGCGGAGTACGACTGGATTGCCCTCTTCGCGGTGACCACGACGGCCAACCACTGGGATGAGCCGGGAAGGGCCTCCGGGTCTCGTCGCATCTGTGGGTCGCTGGTGGCCGAACACCTGTCATGGTCCATCGGTCGACCGAAGGGTGCCTGGCTTAGCTTGACTCTGTCGGGATCTTGATTGCTTCGGCGTCAGCTGACGGATCGCCAGGAACGCAGGCGCCGGATAACTTGCCGGTCGAGGTGGCCCTGGAAGGCAGTCGGTGGTCGTGGGGGCGTGCTCTCGCCAGGAGGCTGTCGGCTGAGGCGTTCGATGTTGACGGCGATGGCGGTGAGCCCGTGCTGCAGCTGGGTCTTGGCCTGCCCGCGGTATCGGCAGTGGCGCATGCCGTGGCCGTGGGCGAACTCGCAGATGGTGCCCTCAATGCCGGACCGCACCGCGTAGCGCTTGTGCCAGGCCGGTTCCTGCTGCTCGGCGCGGTTGCGTATCTGTAGTTCGAGCAGCTCGCGTGGTGGGAAACCCACGTTGCGCCCGGCGTCACGAGTGGTGGTGCACTGGGCTCGGACCGCGCAGGGCTGGCACTGGCTCTTGGTGAAGCGGGCCACGATCAGCGGGGCGGCGGTCGGCGAGGAGGTCGGGTAGGGGCCGTGCCAGCCCCTGCTGACCTGGCCCTGCGGGCGGGTGACCTCCTGGCGGTCGAAGTCGATGCGGAAGTCGTCACGGGCGAAGCCCTCGCCCCGGTGGTGCTGGTGGGTGAGGTTGCCGGCGGCAGGCCGCTGTCGTCGCCGTCGTCGCGCCAGCGCAGGCGGTCGGCGGTGTCCCAGTAGTAGTTCTGGACGAGGATCTGTCGCAGGGCCCGCGTCTGGGGGCTGTCCAGCAGGCTGGGATGGTTCTGGGCCAGGTGTTCGAGCAGTCGGCGGGCGTCTGCCCCGGTGGTGTTGATCCTGGTCTTGGGCCGGGTGGGGTTCTTGCCCAGGCGCACCTGTCGGCCGTAGCGGCGGCCCCAGTCCTCCTCGACCACGTCGGCCAGTGCGTGGCCGGCTGTGCGGGCGAGTTCCTCCAGGGCCGCGCGCACCGCCTCGGTGACCAGCTCCAGGCGGGTCAGGTTGCGCACCGCGGCCAGGACGTGGGTGGAGTCTGTGCGCTGGGTGGTGCGCTCGCGGACCAGCCCGGCGTCTTTCAGGCGGGCCAGGGCGATGTCGAGGAGGCGGTCCGACCGGCCGTCCTCCAGCAGGCGGTCGCGGAAGTCGGTGAGCACGCTGTGGTGGAAGCCGGGGTCGTCGAGGTCGAGCGCGTACTTGAAGTCGATGCGGCAGCGCACGGCCTCGGAGGCGTCGCGGTCGGAGAGCCCGAGCAGGAACTGCAAAACGCTCACCGTGGCCAGCTGTGCGGGCGAGATCCCGGGACGCCCGTCGCGGGGATACCAGTCGGCGAAGTCCTCGTCGCTCCACAGGCCGTCAAGGCGGTCACGCGCCCACATCGCCGTCGTGCCACCAGGGTTGCTGGCACGGGCAGTCCGCGCGGTCAGCGCTGGTACCTCCACAGTCGGACGGGGACGCACCGACATCTCTCACTCCTCGTCAGTCTCAACGGGCCACGTACACCCGCGAGACTGACGCACCACCATGATCACAGGCAGCTGAAGGCCAAGATCCCGACAGAGTCAAGCTCAGCTGCGGCCATAGGAGCCCGATGGGGCCCGCGACCAGCCCACCTATCTCGTTACTTACCGTCCTCTCGGTCCCATGCCGCGAACCTCGCGTTCGCGGCGCGTTGACGATAGTCGTTGGCGGCTTCGGGTTGTTCGTCGACGTCCAGGGCTTCGGCGGCCAGCAGGTAGGCGCGGGCCAGGGTCGGGCCGTAGTAGGAGGGATTCTCGGCGAGGTGGGGGCCAACTGCCCGGACAGCGGCGGCCGCGTCTCGCCATGCCGCGGCAACATTCCCGGGCAGCAGCGCATGTCCACGATCGGTCAGGACCGCCGCCAGCGCGACCCTCAGACTGTCCGCGTCTGGGAAGATCCGCTCGCCTTCCCCTGGCAGCTCGTTCACCACGCGTTGCAGATGCGCAATGCCCTCGTCCCGGCGTCCGGCCTGATGGTAGTGGGCGGAGAGATTGGTGCGAGCGTGCAGCGTGTTGGGGTGCTTGGTCCCGAGGTCACGCTCCGTGGTGGCGAGGACCTGTTCCTCCAGGGCGATAGCCTCGTCTTGGCGTCCGGCCTTCCAATAGGAGACGGCGAGACTGCTGCGGACGATGAGGGTATCGAAATTATCGGGACCGAGGATGCGTTCGGTGTCGGCGAGGACCTTTTCCATCAGCGCGATGCCCTCAGTGTGACGGTCGGCCTGCCGGTACAGGACGGCGAGGTTGTGGCGGGTGGCGAGGGTGTCGGGGTGGTCTGGCCCAAGAACACGCTCCGTGCTAGCCAGGTTCTGTTCGTTGAGCTCAGCGGCCTCGCTGGTGCGTCCAATCACCCACAGCGACCATGCCAGATCTGCTCGGATGCTGAAGGTTTCTGGGTGGTCGAGCCCGAGTGCTTGCTCGGCGTCCGAGAGGATCCGTCGTTTCAGCGCGAGGCACTCGGTTAGGCGCTCAGCTGCCCCCAGAGCGCGGGCGAGATTGCTGAGGGCGGTGAAGGTGTTGATGTGGTGGGGACCGTGGACGCGTTCTTCGTCGGCAGCGACGCGCTCGCTCAGCGCGATGCCTTCGGTTAGACGTCCGACGTCCATGTAGTCGCCGGCGAGGTTGTGCCGGACGGCGAGGGTCGTGGCGTGGTCGGGGCCAAGTACACGCTCATGGTCCGCAAGCACGCGTTCCATGAGTTCAACGGCCTCGCCGAAACGCCCGGCCCCCCATACGGACATGGCGAGGTGGTGGCGGGTGTCAAGGGTGTCGGGGTGGTCGGGGCCGAGAACACGCTCACGGTCGGCAAGGACCCGTTCCTTGAGCTGGATGGCTTCGCTGATGCGCCCCGCGCTGCCGCAGGATTCCGCAACGTTGTGGCGTGCGGTGAGAGTCTGGGGGTGGTCGGCTCCCAGGACTCGTTCGGCGGTGTCGGCGAGTTGTTCCCAGTACTGCATGCGAGCCTCGTGGAGGTCTGACCGGTATAGATGCTTCCCGACGCGGACCAGAACGGGATGCGGTCCGCGGTCGAGGTCCCAGAGGAGGTCGCCGGCGTTCTCGTTGAGCGTGCCGGTGTTGGTCTCCAGGACGGAGGCGAGTTCGCGGTCCAGGTGGTCTTCCTCAGGCCAGGCGGCGTGCAGGGCGTCCCCTGCGGCCTGGATAAGGCTGGGCATGCGTGATCGGCACGGAGCGCTGTCACGGACGGCGCGTTGGACTAAGCGGTGGACGCGTACACTCCCCTGCCCACCATTGTCTTGGCTGTCGTCAGAGCCGATGGCGGGGGTGTGGTCGATGAGGTTGAGGAGGTGCAGTACCCGCAGCGCGTCTTCGGCATCCTCCTCATCTGGTACGCCATGGTCTCCTTCTGCCTCGGATACCGCCTCTCGGCTGGCCTGCTCCGCTTCTTCTCCGCCGTCGCCGGTGTCGGCCCCGGCCGCCGACCGCCCGATCAGGCCGAGGTAGGCGCGGGCAGCTTGGGTGGTGAGGACGGCGTCGGGGATGTGGTCCGCATTGAGGACGGCGGTGAGTTCGAGCAAGGGCCGCGCCAGACCCTTGGGGTGGCGAGCGTCGGCTTGTTCGATGGAGATGTCCCAGAGGGCGGCGACGGTGCGCTGCTGCTGGTCGGGCAGGCCGGTGTCTTTGTTGGGTAAGTGCTGGTCCAGCCGGCGGGCGCGGTCGCCCAGGGAAGTGCGGTAGCGGGAGATGGTGCGGCCGCTGTCGACGAGGTACGCGGCGGCTTGGGCGAGTGCGATGGGTAGGTATCCGAGGTCCGCGGCCAGCGCGGCGAATTGCTCCTCGCTGTCTCCGCGACCAGTGCGCTCGGCCCGGTCGAGGGCCTTGCGCAGGTAGGCGAGGGCCTGATCGGGGGTGTAGAAGCCGACGGGCAGGAGGGTGCGGGTTGAGGTGGTCCATGCGGCGTCCCGGCTGCGGGTGGTTACCACCACCCGGCCTTCTTCCACGTCAGCTGGCGGCCACAGACCGTTCAGCGCGGCAGGTGAATCGACGTTGTCCAGAACGACTAGCCACCTGCGGCCGCTGCTCTCAAGCCAGCTGAGGAACCACTTCGAGGCGCTCTCGGCATCCACGTCCTTGAACCGGTCAGGCTCTACATATCGCGCGGCCCGCGCGTACGCGGTGATCACGGCCTGCGGATCGGCGGCATTCACCCACACCACCAGGTCCACCACGACCTCGGCCACTTCGGTAGTCGGGATGCTCTCGCCCGCCCCCGCCGTCTCACCGGCCTCCGGCGCCAGTCCTAAGGCGGGTACCGCAGCACGGGAATGTTGCCACACCTGGCGCGCATAGTGGGCGGCGAGCTGGGTCTTCCCTACGCCGCCAGTGCCAGTCACGACCTGCCCGAGCACGGCCATCCCGCCACACGCGAGCGCCGCCTTGAGTGCGTCGCCCTCGGGCCGGTGCTGGAAGAACCCGGCTGCGTTGGGGATCGGACCCACCAGCACCGGCCACTTCACCGGTGTAGCCGGTGCGCTGTACTGCTTGACTGTAATGTCCCGGCCGGCGGCGAACGCCCCATCGGACGCCGTCACCCACACCGACGACACCCCGGTGCCAAATCCCGCCCCGGACCTCGGGACGCGATCCCGGCCAGCCGTCACATCTTTCGCGATCGCCTCGCCGTCCGTCGTGGACTTCCTGCGCCAGGGCCAGGTGGGAGATGGGGTCACGGCTGACTCCTGTTCAGGTCGATGCCGTGGATGTCGCCTCCAGCCGCGATCGAGCCCTGTCCAGTTGCGTTTACATCGCGCTTGTCGATGTGCGGCCACGGGTCACTACCGCCAGTGGCGGGTGGCCCGCTGGCTCCGGCCGCGATGATGTTGTCACCGGCCGCCACGCCGCCATTTTCCGCGTGCACTTGCCGCTCCCGCCCGCTGCCGCCGCCCTGCAGCAGTTCGCGCATCGTGATTGCGAGGCCGACAAGTGCGATGAGCGCACCGCCGATGCTTGCGAGCTTTTCCGCGGTCACCATGTCCACCAGGACTGCGACCGCCACCAACCCGGTCCCGGCCGTCGCACATACCCCGGCCGCCGTCCACCACGCCCACCGATGCGCCACGTACCCGCCCCCATCGTCAGCTCTTCACCGGCACAAGCCCCGTGGCCGGGATTGTGCCACCCGCAGAGCCCGCCCAAGCCCCGATTAGCCCAACATCCCGGCCCCAGCCTCTCAGTGGCTGTCATCTTCCGAGCTTGAGGGCTGCGTTTCCGCTGTTCAGGCATGGGGTCGGCGGTCTCAGCTTGTCGTTTTACCTCCAGTGATCATCTTCTGGGGCGTTCGGGTTCTCGCCTGTCTGTTCGTTAGTGGTTGCTGGCCAGGGCGAGTCCGACGTCGTAGATGGGGGCTCGGCGCCGGTTGGGCTGGCCGGGTGGACGCCCGGCACTGGGACGGGATGGTCTTGCAACGGCTGCTGGGCAGAGCAGAGTTGTGCGGAGGTTGCGGAACCCGCGTCGGACTCGGGCTGGGGTGAGGCGTTCGGCGGGCTGGGGCCCCAGGAGCGACGAAGGTCGACGGCCAGGGTTCTCGCGAGGCGGCGCTGGGTGTGGGCGGCCAGGACCAGGCCGGTCCAGCGGTCGGCCGCGGCGGGTTCGCGCAGTCGGGGACGGGTCCAGCCCAGGGTCTGCTTGAGGAAGCGGAAGGTGTGCTCCAGCTCGAAGCGTCGCAGGAACGCGTGCCAGGCGGTGTCGGTGTCCGCGACGCAGGGTGTGGGGTCGGAATGCCGCAGCCAGACCGGCTTCGGGGTGCCACCGGAGGGCAGGTGGTCGACGTCGAGGCGGATCAGGGTCCCTTCGACGATGGGAAGTTGGCCGCAGTGGTCGTCCCGGCCGGAGCGTCGCCAGATGCGCGGGTGCAGGCGGTGCCAGGTGCGGATGCGGGCGGTGCCGTAGCGTCGGGTGATGTGCTCGGCGTTGGTGTCGGGGTCGTGCCAGGTGGCGGTGTCGGACAGGGCGAACCGGGCGCCGTGGCGAGGTGGTTGACCCCCTTTGGGGCCTACCCGGTAGTCGGCGGGAACGGGCTGGAAGAAGACGCGGTCCGAGCGTAGGCGCACCACGATCTGGACGGGCAGGTCCCGCAGGAGGTAGGCCAGGCGCGGGCCGTCGTAGCTGGCGTCCGCCACGATCAGCACCGGCGGGTCTCCGAGCTTCCGTGCCCGGCGTTGAAGATGCCACGCAGGACCTCTCGCAGTTGGTCGGCGGTGACGGCCGCGGTGTCCGCGCCGGGTTCCAGCCGCTTGGCGTCCAGCAGGGCCGTCCACGAGGTCGAGCCCGACTCCAGGGCGGCGCGACGAATGAGTAGGGCCAGCCTGGCACCATCTCGTGCGTGTTCTCGCGCCGGCCGTAGGTGTGGCAGAAGGAACGGCCGTCGCTGGTGTTGGCGTCCGGCCGCAGCCAGGCGGACACGTCGACGGCGAGCACGATCCGTCCGCCAGAGCCGCGGGGCACGCTTCGGGCTGCGACCGCGGACCGAAGGCGATCATCGTCGAGGTATCCCCGGTTCAAGGCGGCGTAGAGGGAAGCGTGCGAGCGCCGGTGCTCTGGCGCCAGGGCCAGCTCGACCAAGGCGCGGACCGGACCGTCGGCGCACAGCAAGGCATCCGAGAGCTCAAACAGTGCGTCCGCGCGGCGGGGCATCGCGGCATACAAGTCCATTCGAAAGGAGGACAGTTCCGAGATTGCCCGCTGGCGAACGGCTTCAGGGACCACAATCGACACCGACGACCTCCGGCTCTGCTGTGCGACTCGACATCACACAGCGTGAGACGGAGGTCGTCGCCATGTCCGGCAGATCCCCATGTGGGTGACCAGCTCGAACAGCCTTGAGTCGATCACCGGAGTTAAAACGACAAGCTAAGCACTCGCTGCCTGAGCTCGACCAAACGGCCGTCGCGCGGCTTGGGCCGGACCGTCTCGACCCGGACCTGGGCGAGGCAGGCTCCAATTGCCCTGCAGCTGTTGAAGCCCCCAATTGCGGCAGGCAAGGAAGCCTCCGAATACGACCCGCATGTCATCGGCCAGTTCAGTCCCGAGCACCCCGTCGGTAGACGCGTCTGACCCAGTGCGGTCGTCGCAGCCCGGACTTGATCGGCCCTTCTGCGCGACGGTTCCCGGCCCTGACCCGCGCGCGCGGGTCAGGGCCACACACATGTCTTCGATGCCGCTTCCGTGGAATTCGCACGGATGGTCCATTAGTTCGCAGGGCCCGTCCTCCTCCCTGGTGAACACCGGGGCAGCACGCTGGCGCCCTGGCAAATCCTGGCCGTAGAAAGGCTCTTGAGAGCGCACAAACTGCTTGGACGATCCTGGCGGCGATTCCCGCTGGCGGGAGCGGCCTTGTCGGGTAGTCAGACTTTGCACTCTCTGGTGTGAGAAAGATCGCCAGCGCGATCTTCTTCGGTATCAAATGGAGCCCGCACAGCCGTCAGGCGTGGCGCTGGTTCTTCGTATCCAGAGCGATGGGTGAGGTGTGACCAGTGACAAAGCTGATTCCGCTGAACGGTCGGGGTCTGGCGGTGCTGACTGCCGGAATCGTCAGCCTGTTCGGGCTGGCGGCCTGTACGGCCGGGGGCGCCCCAAGCAACGAGGCCACCGCACAGCCGACTTCCGCAGCTTCCGGCGGTGCGACGTCGACGCACGAGCCTTCGAGTTCGTCGTCCGCGGCACCATCCTCCTCGTGGAGCGGTCCGCCCGCACCGCCGGAGGCGCTCGCCGCCTACAACGCGATGTGGGAGGACATCATGGCGGCCGCCCTGGCTGCCGACTACCGGAGTCCGCGTCTGGCAGCCCACATGATGGGGCAGCCGTTGACGACCTGGGCGCAGACGTTCGCGGACGAGCAGGGCAAGGGGTTGGTCGGCAGGGGCCGCCTGGTCTGGCAGCCGCGGATTACGTCGGTGACGCCGGCGGATGCGCCGAGCCGGGTCGAGGTCGCGGACTGCCTGGACGACACGCACTGGCTGAAGTACAAGGCGGACGGGAGCCTGGCGGACAACGTCCCCGGAGGCCGCAGCCGTTCGGCATCGGCGATCACCTTGCAGACGGACGGCCGGTGGCTGGTGACCGAGCAGATCACCGGCGCCGAGGGCACGTGCTGAGTCGCACCGCGGCCGCGGTCGCCGGCGCGCTGCTCGCACTCGTCAACCCCACGAGTACCGCGCTGGCAGACGGGCAGGGAACGCACTACGGCACGACGGTCTGCGGGAGTTCGGCGTGCGACCTGTCTGCCGCCCACCTCGGTGCTGCGCCGGCCGCGGCCGGCGCAGCACCTACCGCGGAAGGCGACGCAAAGCCTGCGGGGAACGGTCCGAGGCCGGCCTGTGTCAGCGTGCCGGCCTCGGACGTCCTCAAGCTCTCCGACGGCCATCAGGGGCAGTGGTACGAACTCGACTGCGGTGGGACCTTGCCGCAGGGCGGCTTCGGCTCCACCCCGCTGACCGGGGGACCGCTCTGGGCGGACCTGGGGAAGCCGGAGGCAGCCGAGCAGGCACCGGCGGTGGATCCGGTGGTGCTGGCGGCGCAGGCGGTCGCGCGCTTGGAACTGCCCCGCCCGACAGTGCGGATGTCGCCGCCGGAGACGTCGCACCAGGTGGTCGGCGTGCCTGCGTGGCTGTGGGTCCAGAAGTCCTCCTGGAAGCCGGTGCAGTCGAGCGCCGAGGTTCCCGGGGTGACGGTCCAGGCGACCGCCACGCCCTCTTCCGTGGTCTGGGAGTTCGGCGACGGGAGCGAGCCGGTCGTCTGCCGCGGCCCGGGAACCCCCTACAGCCCGGGCGCCGATCCGGCGGCGGCTTCCCCCGACTGCGGGCACACTTTCGCGCGGCCGTCGGCCGGTGAGCGGGACGGCGTCTTCCAGGCGGTGGTGACGACGCACTGGTCGGTGGTGTGGACGGGAGCTGGCCAGGGCGGGATCTTCCCGGACCTGACCTCGCGGACGGTACTGCCGGTGAAGGTCGTCGAGGTGCAGTCGCTGGTGGTGGCTGGGACCGGTCGCTGAGGACGCGGTCGGGAGGTTCGTTCGTGCAGGCCAGAGGAGGGTTCGAGATGGTGGACGTGAGGATTCCGCCGGCCCGTGCGGCGGGTGGCGGGGTACGGATCGCGGCCGTGAAGCGCCGGGACCGGCTACGGCTTGTGGTGGGGCTGGCGGTGATGGCCGTTTGCGCGTTGCTGTTCGGGGTGCTGGCGATCGTGACCGGGCATCGCAGCCGGGTGCTGGCGCTGGCTCGCCCGGTGCTCGCGGGGCAGGTGCTGTCGGCCGCGGATCTTCGGTCGGTGCTGGTGTCGGCGGAGCCCGGGACGGCGACGGTCGGTGCGGACCAGCGCGACCAGGTGGTGGGGCGGCGGGTGAGCGCCTCCCTGCCGGCGGGCCTCCTGCTGTCGGAGCAGTTGCTGGGCCTGCCGGTTGCCCAACCGGGCGAGGCGGTGGTCGCGGTGGCACTCAAGGAGGGGCGGTACCCGTCGGTGCTGGGGGCGGGGGACCAGGTGGACGTCTACGAGGCGCATCCCGGCTCGGGCCAGGCCCAGGCTGCGGCGCCGGTGGAGGCCCGGGTGGTGGACGTGCAGCCGGGTGCTGGTCCAGCCGGTGGGACGGTGGCGATGTTGAGCGTCCCGGTGGCTCGGGCCGGGCAGGTCGTTGCGGATCAGGAGCCGGCCGTGGTGCTGGTGGGTGGTCGCTGATGACCGTGATCGTGCTGGGGTGCGCGAAGGGCGCGCCCGGGGTGAGTACGACGGCGTTGGCGCTGGCGGCCGCCTGGCCCGATGCGATTCGGCCGCTGGTGGTGGAGGCCGACGCCGGAGGCGGCGATGCGCTGCTGCGCTTCGGATTGCCGGATAGCCCGGGACTGGTGAGCTTGGCGGCGGCGTCGCGTCGTGCCGGTCTGAGCGCGGCGCTGGTACGCGAACACGCGCAGGTCCTGCCAGGTGGCGTCGAGGTGGTGCCCGGCCCGGCGGAGGCGGCGCAGTGCGCTGCTTCCTTGGAGGCGTTGGGCCCGGCGTGGTCCGAGACGGAGTCGGACGGCGAGGTGCTGATCGTCGACTGCGGCCGGCTGCTCGCGCCGGTCGGAGCCCGTACGGAACTGCTGGGGGCGGCCCAGGCACTGGTGCTGGTGACGGCCGGGACGGTCGAGTCCCTCGCACACACCGCGGAGGCCGCAGAACGGATGCGGCCGCGGGTCGCGTGCCTGGTCATCGCGGTGGTGGGGGCGTGCTCCTGGCCATCGCACGAGGTACAGGCGGCGCTCGGCGCGGATGGGTGCCTGGTGCTGCCGCACGACGCGAGGAGCGCGGCGCTGCTCTGTGGCCGGCCGGCGCCGAGGCGTTGGTGGCAGCCCGGATCGCGCCACCCGTTGCTGGACGCCGCCCGGCTGCTCGCGCTCGACCTCCGGCAGCGGTTGCCTGCCCCGCTGCCCGACGAGGGGACCCCGCCGTGGGAGGACGAGCCGATGGCATCCGCACGACGAGGTGAGCCGGTATGACGATGACGCCGACGGACATCACCACGGCCTCCAACGGTCCGGTGTACGAGGGCCGGGAGCTGAGCGAGCGACTGCGGTCGGAGGTTGCACAGCAGCTCGTCGCCGACGCTCAGTACCGCGAGGAGCTGGGAAAGCCTCCGCGGTCGGCCACCGAGCGGCGGGCGGTGGGGGAGCGGTTGCTGAGCGAGGTGATGGAGCGTCACACCGCACGCCTGTTGGCCCAGGGAACCTCCGCGCTGGATCCGGCGGTGGAGCGGCGGGTGCTGCGAGCCGCGCATGACGCGCTGTTCGGCCTGGGCCGGTTGCAGGCACTGCTCGACGACGCCGACGTGGAGAACATCGACGCCAACGGCTGCGACGCGGTGTTCGTCCGGTACGCGGACGGCCGCAAGGAGCAGGCGGCGCCGATCGCCGCATCGGACGGCGAACTGGTCGAGCTGATCCGTACGATCGCCGCGCGCGGTGGCAGCGAGGAACGCCGGTTCGACCGGGCGGTGCCCAGGCTGAACGTGCAACTACCTGACGGTTCAAGAATGTTCGCGGTGATGGCGGTCTCGGGGCGGGTCTCGCTGTCTATCCGCCGGCACCGCTACCCGCGGGCCACGTTGCCCCAGCTGCGGGGGCTCGGGGTGTTCGACGTGGAGCTGGAGGACCTGTTGCGGGCGCTGGTCTTGGCCCGCAAGAACATCATCGTGGCCGGTGGCACCAACATGGGCAAGACCACTCTGCTGCGGGCCCTGGCCTCCGAGATCCCGGCCAGGGAACGGCTGGTGACGATCGAGGACACCTATGAACTGGGCCTGCACGAGGACGGCTTGCACCCGGACGTGGTGCCGATGCAGGCACGTGAGGCGAACATCGAGGGCGAGGGTGCGATCGAGCAGGCGGAGCTGGTGCGGTGGGGGCTGCGGATGGCTCCGGACCGGGTGATCGTCGGGGAGATCCGGGGCGCCGAGGTGGTGCCCATGTGCAACGCGATGTCCCAGGGCAACGACGGCAGCCTCTCGACGATCCACGCCTCCAGTTCGCGCGGGGTCTTCACCAAGCTCGCGGCCTATGCGGTCCAGGCCCCCGAGCGGTTGAGTCTGGAGGCCACCAACCTGCTGGTCGCCTCCGCGGTCCACTTCGTCGTCCACCTCACCCGGGACACCGCTGGGCGCCGGGCGGTTTCCTCGATCCGCGAGATCGTGGACGCGGACGGCGGTCAGCTCGTCTCGAACGAGATCTACCGGCCAGGGCCGGACCGGCGGGCGGTTGCGGGCGCTCCGCTGCGCGCGTCCACCCTGGAGGACCTGGCGGAGGTCGGCTACCGCCGGCCGCAGGCCGTGGGCGGGTGGGGGCTGTGAACGCCGGGCTGTCGGCGGTGCTGCTGCTGGGTGCCGGCTTCGGTGGCGGAGCGTGGCTGCTCTTTACAGGGCTGCGGCCGGCCGACAAGGTCGACGGCGAGGAGAGCCGTCTCGCGCGATGGTGGCGGGCCCACCGCCCGGCGCGCCCGGGGCGGCGGATCGCGGCCTGTGTCTGCTTCGCATTGCTGGTGTCCGTCGTGACCGGGTGGCCGGTGGCCGCGCCGCTGGCCGGCATGGCGGCGTGGTTCCTACCGGGGCTGCTCGGCCGGGACAAGGAACATGAGCAGGCAGTCGCCCGGATCGAGGCGGTCGCGACCTGGAGCGAGCAGCTGCGCGACACCCTCGCGGCCGCGGCCGGCCTGGAGCAGGCACTGCTCGCCACCGCGTCGACCGCACCGGTAGCGGTGCGCCCCCAGATCGCCGACTGTGCCGAGCGGATCCGGCGCGGCCAGCGACTGGCGGACGCCCTCGTCCAGCTGCAGGACGATCTCGCCGACCCCCTCGGCGACCTCGTGGTCATCGCACTGATCGGCGCGGCAGGCCGCCAGTCCGGCCGCCTCGCCGACCTGCTGGACGGACTGGCGCGCTCGGCTCGCGAGCAGGCGCTGATGCGTGCTCGCACCGCCTCCTCCCGAGCCAGGATCCGCACGTCGGTCCGGATCGTGGTCGCCACCACCCTCGCCATGGCCGGCGGCCTGGTCGTGCTCAACCGCTCCTACCTGGAGCCGTTCGACAGCCCCACCGGTCAGCTGGTCCTGCTGGTCGTGGGCGTCCTCTTCGCCGGCGCGTTCGCCTGGCTGCGGCGGATCGCGAGCTTCACCGAGCCGGCCCGTCTGCTCGCCACCGTCCGGACGGAGGCCGCCGCATGATCTATCTGCTGATCGGTGCGGGCTTCGGCGCCGGAGCATGGTGCGCCTGGCGTGGGTGGCGCCCGCCGGTCCCCGCCCTCGCCCACGCGCTCGTTCCCGCCCCTCCGCCGGCGCCGTCCACTCCTCTCGCGAGCGGACCGGACGGCTGGTCCGCCCGTCTCGGGCGGTTGAGTGTCCCGTTGCTCCTGAGGTGCCGACTGCCCGGCCGGAAGGTGGCCGCCGATCTGCGCACGCTGGCGGTCCCGGTCGAGCGGCACCTGGCGGAGAAGGCAACCGCCGCGCTGGCCGGTCTGCTGGGGCCTTGGCTCCTGGCTGCCATGGCGGCGGCGGCCGGTCCGGGGTGTCCGCTGCTCCTGCCGGCCTGGGGTTCGGTCGCCTTGGCGCTCGCGCTCTTCTTCGCTCCGGACCTGGCGCTGCGTCAGCGTGCCACCCGATACCGGGTGGACGTGCGCCACGCGCTGTCCACCTTCCTGGACCTGACCGTCGTCGCGCTCTCCGGCGGCGCCGGCGTCGAGCAGGCCCTGACCGCGGCGGCTGATGCCGGACACGGGCCGGCCTTCACCGCCTTCCGCCGCGCACTGCGCCAGGCCGAGGTCACCCGCACCCCGCCGTGGGCGCCGCTGGGCGAATTGGGGGAGCGGCTCGCCGTCGCCGAACTGTCGGAGCTGGCCGCCACCACCTCGCTCGCGGGTCAGGAGGGCGCCCGGATCAAGGCGTCCCTGACGAGCAAGGCCGCCACCCTACGCGCCCATCTGCTCGCCGAAGCCGAGGCCGAAGCAGCGTCGGCGACCGAGCGGATGAGCCTGCCCGTCGTCATCCTCTTCGCCGGATTCCTGCTCTTCATCGGCTACCCGGCTCTTGCCCACGCCCTCTCCGGGCTCTGATCCCCTACCGACCCCTCCCAGGGAGCACCTCGATGCGCACCACCTTCAGCTACGCCGACGCCTTCGCCCGCACCCTCGGCCGCCGCGTCGCCACCCGGCTCGCCGGAGCTCGGGCCCGGGCCAAGGCCGCGCCGGACGGCGGCTACACCACCGAGACCATCGTCATCACCGCCCTGCTCATCCTGCTGGCGATCGGCGCTCTCGGCATCCTCGCCACCAAGGTCACGGACAAGGCCAACTCCCTCAACTTCTAGGACCCTCGGCGTGTACCTGCGACGATCACCACACCATCAGCGGGACCGCGGCTCGGTGAGCGCCCAACTCGCGCTCGCCGCACCGTTGCTGTTGCTCCTCCTCCTGGCCGTCGTGCAGTTCGCCCTCGCGGTCCACGCGCACCACATCGCTCAGGCGGCCGCCGCCCGGGCGGTGGCCACGGCCCGCTCCGAGCGGGCCACCGCGGAGGCGGGCCGGGTCGACGCCCGATCCCTGCTCCAACAGATCGGCTCGGCGACCCTGACGTCACCCCAGGTGGCGGTGCGCCGCACCGCCCTTGAGGCGAGCGCCGACGTCACGGGCGGTGTCGTGCACGTCGTGCCCTTTCTCGACCTGCACGTCCGCGCCCATGCGTCAGGCCCTGTCGAGCGCCTCACCCCACCCGACCACTGACCCGCGACGAACGGAGGATGACGTGCACGCCCGCTCCCGCCTGCGCGGCGACGAGGGATCGGTGTCCGCGGAGATGGCCCTCATCACCCCGGTGCTGCTGGCGCTGGTGCTGATCGCGGTAGGGACCGGCCGCCTGGTATCGGCTCGCCTCGACGTCGCGGATGCCGCGCACCAGGCGGCCCGCGCCGCGTCCCTCACCCGTGCCGCTCCAACCGCTGCCGCTGTCGCCCAACGTGCCGCCCGAGAAGCACTCGACGGGGCGGGACGGGCGTGCTCCCGCCTGAGAGTGACGGCGGACACCGGTACGTTCCGGCCTGGTGGTGAGGTCAGCGTCACCGTCGCGTGCACCGCCGACCTCACCGACCTGGCCGCCGTCCCCTGGCCGGGCGACCACACGGTCACGGAGACGTTCACCGCTCCACTGGAGACCTACCGCGGGCAGGAGCAGGAGTGAGAGCGGACGCCACGCGCCTGCAGTCGCGCTGCCCGGACGAGGGCTCGATGACCGCGTTCACGGTCGTGATCACGATGGGTCTGCTCGCCCTGCTCGGGCTGAGCGTGGACGGCGGCCTGTCCCTGGCCGCGAAGGTCCGCGCCTGCGGCGAGGCCCAGGAGGCCGCTCGCGCCGGTGCCCGCCACCTCGACCTCGGGCAACTACGTGAGCAGCACCAGCTCACCCTGCGCGCCGCGGATGCCGAGCGGGCCGCTGACACCTACCTCCGCGGCGCCGGAGCGACCGGCGAAGCGACCGTCACCGGCGACCGTGTGACGGTCACGGTCCACCGCACCCAGCACACCCAACTCCTCACCCTCGTGGGCATCGCCAGCATCGACGTCACCGGCACCGCCACCGCCCACGCCGAGGAGACCGACACCCCGTGACCGCTACCGTCGAACGCCTCGGGCACTTCCTGCGCGCCATCGGCGCAGTCACCACCCTGGCCGGCCTGCTGGTGGGCCTGCCGTACGCCCTACTCGGCTGGGGTGAGCCGTTCCGCCCCCGGCAACTGCCCGACCTGGACGAGTTCACGGCCTGGGCGAGCAGCCCGCTCTCCGCGATGCTCCTCCTCCAGCTCCTCTACTGTCTCTGCTGGCTCCTGTGGGCCTACCTGCTCCTCCAGGTCCTGCGCGAAATCCGCTGGCACGCAGCGCACTTCGGCACGCTGCTGCACGAGCCCGGCACTGAGGCGCTGGCAGCCGCCGCCCGCCGCACCGTCGCCGGCCTGCTCGTCGGCGCGGTCGTCCTCGCGATCGCCACCAGCCTGCGCAGCACCGCAATCGCTCGGCCGGCCGCGATTCCCGCCTCGTGGAGCACCCCGATCGCGGCCACCGCACCCGCGGCTCCCGTGCAGGCTGTCCGGCCTGCTGCTCGGGCCGCTCAGGTCGTCGCCGGTCCATCCGCGCCGTCCACCGAGACGTGCGTCGTCCAGCCCGGTGACACGCTGTGGGACCTCGCGGACCGCCACCTGGACAACCCCCTGCGCTGGCGCGAGATCTACGAGCTCAACAAGCTGCGGCACCAGTCCGACGGTGCGCAGTTCAGCGACCCGGACCGGATCACGCCCGGCTGGACCCTACTGCTCCCAGGACCGGACCCTCGACCCGTCACCACCGCGGTTCCGCCGCCTGTGCCGGCCGTCCCCACGCCGACGCCGGCCACTCCCTCCGCGTCGATGCCACCCTCACCAACTGCTTCCGGCTCTGCGGCCGCTACTCCCGCACCTGCCGCGCCGGAGCACGCTGACGCTGACCACGCCGCGTCCGGCCGCCAAGCGACCGGCGAGTCAGGTATCCAACTGCCTGACGGCGCCGGATACCTCGCCGTCTCCGTCGGCATCGCGCTGAGCGCGGCAGCTGTGCGCCGTACCCTCCGTCGCCGTCGTGACTACAGGCCGAGCGAGTTCGCCGGCCGCCACCCAGCGCAGCACCCCGAGGAGACCCCGCTCGTCGCAGCCCTACGGGGAGCGGCCCGGCACCACCTGGCAACCGAGTCCGGAATCCCACCCGGAGACCTCCCGCTGGCCGCTCGCGGAGGCCGGCAGCTTGGTCTGCTCGATCTCCTGACGAGCCGTCGCCACACCACACTGGCCCTCACCGGTCCTGGCGCAGACGATGCGGCGCGTGCTCTCCTCGCCACCGCCGTGACCGTACCCGGCCGGGTACGTCTGCTTGTTGCTCGGACCGAGGTCACACGTCTGGTCCCCGGTTTGGCCGACCGAGGACTGCCCTTGTGCCACCTCGTCACCGACTCCGAGGCAGCCCTCGTCGCGCTGGAAGAGGAGTGCCTGCGCCGCACCCGCCAGCGCCGCGACGAGCCCGGATCCGCCGAGGCTCAGCCTGACCGCCTTGTGCTCCTCGCCAGTCACGACGCGCGGCTTCACGTGCGCCTGCGCACCGTGCTCGAAGCAGGCCGCGAACTCGGATTCGCGGCGATTCTGCTGGCTGACGCTACGTCGCCGCCGACGGATTCCGTGGTCTGCCATGTCCAATTGGACGGCCAGGCCACCATCGGCGGCCAGCGCAGCGATGACACGCTGCGTTTCTATCACCTGCCCGTGAGCAGTGCGGACATTCTCCTGCGCCTTGTTCCCGAAGAGGGGGGTCGATCGCTGATGGAGGTGCTCTCGACGGACGGCTCATCCTTTCCGCCCACTCGCGAAGCCGGAATGAGTATTCCCTCTCCAGATCCTTCCGGAGAAATCATCGAGTCGGAAGTAGGCGGGGAATTGGCGGGCCAGTCAGAAGGGGCCCTCCGATCCGAGGAACCCCAGCAACCAACCCGGCCAGTTGCTGCCCGAGTGGGCCCTCAGCAGGTCAGTTCGACCGTGGTCGCCGAGCCCGTCACCACCACCGTCGCCCCGACTCTCCCGATCAACATCAGTCTGCTCGGCCCCCTGGCCACCACCGTCAGGGGACAACTGGTCACCCGGGGCGTGAACGGATTCGCCGGCGAGTTGCTCGCCTACCTCGCCACGCACCCCGCAGGCTCCACCAAGGAGGCGATCCTCGACGCCGTCTGGCCGGAGAAGGACCCGGCGACCACCGGGACCGAGGCGTTCCACACGGCTAAGAAGAGCATCCGGACCGCGCTGCGATCCGCTCTCGGCGCTGGCACCTCGCTGGCCGTCCTCCTACAGACGAACGGCCTGTGGCGCCTCGACCCGGTGCTCGCCGATAGCGACCTCGACCACTTCCGCGCTGCTGTCCACCGCGCATCCGGCGCCACCGATCCGGCCGAGCGCGTCGCCGGACACCGACGAACCGTCGAGCTCTACCGCGGCGAACTGTGCGAGGGCATGGACCACCCGTGGCTCACCGCCCCACGCGAGGAAGCCCGGCGCCGTGTCCTCAACGCCCTGGGTGCACTCGCCGCCAACGCCGACGACCCCGAGGAAACGCTCGGCCTCCTCGAACGCGCGCTGGAGCACGACCCCTACAACGAGCAACTCCACCTGCGCCTCGCCCGGCAGCACCTCGCCCTCGGCCGCGCCGATGCGGTCCGCCGGACCCAGGAACGACTTCGCGGTCGACTCGCCGAAATCGAGGAGCGCCCCACCCAGGCGACGACGCGGGCCTTCCAGGACCTCCTGAGACCGGCAACAGCTCGCCCCGCGCCCACCCGGCGGCCACCCTTGCGCCCAGGAGGCTCAGGACCTGCACGTTTGGGTGGGCCAGGGCCGGCGGCTCCGGCCAGTCGATAGCTGAGAGCGACGAAGGTGCGGTCCGCCTCGTCGGCTGCGGCATGAGCGCCGGCAGGAGGACTGCGGAGGGCGTCGATTCCACCGAGCCCTGCTGACGGTACGTGGCCTGTGGGGTGTCGTGCCTTGGGTGTCGACCCATGGGTGTCCGGTCAGCCGTCCGCTCTCAGATGGGACACCCGGTCCCACCGCATGACCGCAGGTCAGCGGGCAACTGGGGGTGTGGGGCAGAGCCAGACTCAATACCTGGTGGTAGGTCTCACCCGGTCTTCGCGCGGCCGGCGGGTCGGCCCCTTCTCGACGTGCGTCCCCGGCTACCCCGGACCTTCGTGGTTGGGGCCTGCTCCTCCTCTCTTCGCTTCTGTAGCGCTGTTTGTGTAGCTCCGCCAGCCTCGGCGGTCGGTGAGGTCCCCCGGCGGGCGCGATGCCCCCGCGGAGCGGTGGGCGAGCTGCCCGCCCGGGGTCTGCCCGCCCGGGGTCTGCCCGCCCGGGGTCTGCCCGCCCGGGGTCTGCCCGCCCGG